>CAMCCU010000091.1 GCA_945872975.1 Pedosphaera parvula Ellin514 | reverse complement strand
TCTTGCCGGAGCCTGGGGCCGACATTGAGGCGCGGCTGGTGAATGATCGGCTGCTGGTGACCTACACCAGATCGATCAAGGCCAAGTATCTCAAGGTCTCCACTGAAATCTCTGCCGACACGGTCACCTGGACCAGTGGCGACGGACAGTTTGAACTGCTGGAAACTGAGGCAATTGGTGACTTGGAACGCGTGACCTATCGCAGTACTGCGACGGCTTTCTCACAGCCTGCCCGGTTTACCCGGCTGAGGGTCGAGAGATATTGATTCGCGTTTTCGACGAGTTCTGTTTCGCAAAAAGCTACGTTCCACGGACGTTACTTCGAGATGTTTGTCTTCTGCTCAAACGTTCTTTCCGGAAAAGAACAGCCGTGTCCACGAGGTCTCAAGAACACGGCAGCCTTCCCTCGGCCAGCGCCAGTAATTGTGGGCGGCGCCTGCCAGCAACGGACCGAGCACCAAAGCACCGAAACCAAGCGAAGTGAATTTGAGGAGCACCAGCGAAAGTCCCACGCTGGCCACATTGGTCAGCACCGTGACGGGAAGGAAAGGCAGCCGGTTGCCGAGCGAGATAAAGGTGGCCCAGGAGGAGAGATGCGTTTCCGCGAACGTGTAAAGAGTCAACAGGACCATCCAGATCATGGGCAGGACGCTCTTGTCTGTCTTGAGCAGGGTCAGAAGCCAGGGCGAGAGAGGTACGACCACCACGGCCATCGCGGCGAATGATGCCATTTGCAGCAGAAAACGCTGTCGGACCAGCGCGCGCAGGAGAGGCAGTTCCCGGCGGGACAGGTACTGGCCCATGATCGGCCACTTTACCAGCACCCACACGCTGGCCATCCCTTGAAGGACGTTCATGATTTGCAGGGATACCCCGTACTGCGCGTTGCCGGCGAGTCCCAACCACTGTATGCAAATCAGGGTGTTTAAGTAAGGCACGAGAGAGTTTGAGAGGCAGTGAACCCCGACGCGCCAACTGTTTGGCCACAAGAGACGCAACAGCCGACTCACCTCCGCGTGGGAGGTTTCAGGTCGCTTGCTGGCGGCCATGAACCGGAGTGCCCAACGTCGGGACAGGCTGCGTTGAAGAAAGGAGGAAATCAGGGTCGCAATGGGGACGCTCAGCAGGCCGAGGCCGGCGATCAGCAGGATTGCGGCGATGAGCAATCGCAGCAGGTACGCGCCGGCCTGGATCCGGGTGGAGACCAGGACCTGGTTCAACCCCCGCAAGTAGGTATTCCACCAGCCAGAATACATTTCGAAGACTGTCCCGGCCAGAGTCAGGGACCAGGCAATCCATGCCTGTCTCGGGTCGGACGCTTGCTCGATCTTCAAGCCCACCGCAAAGGTGCCCCATGCTCCCATCAACAGGAGCACGCCGATGGAGAGACGTTGATAGAGTGCCCGGGTGGTGGATAATAATTGCCAGAGCAAAGGATAGTTCGGTGTGCCGAGATTGTGCTCCGACGATTCCATCCCGTGTGCCTTCAATTCCCGCGCTCCCGCCGTGGCGTAGCTCACGCTCCGGCTGATGGCCGGCAAGAAGCCCAAGTCCAGCAATTGAACGAAGGTGATCTGCATGGCGAGCAGCATGTAGAAGCCTAAATCAGCCTCGGTCAGGAGCCGTGTCAGCAGCGGGAGAAGAATCAGCACCGATGAAAGCCGAAGGCCGTTGAATACCCACGACCACACAACGGTGGAGTTCCAGAGCCGGGAGACTGGTTGTCGGAGGTCGTTCATCGTTCCGTAACCTTGCTTTTATCGAATGGAAGGAATTGGGCGGACATGATTCTGGAAAAGAATGGTTGCGGCACAAAACAGGGGTCAAGCCTCAATGAGTAGAAGGTCGATGCCGGATGCCGCGTATCTTCTAAAAGAAAGTCCAGGACGTGAAGTTTCCTTCAAAGACTTCCGCCCCAACTTTTTCCTAAGCCAGCGACTATTCCTGCCGATCTCTGTGGGGAATGATTCTTACAGTCCTGCAGCGCAAAGAATTGGATTGGTTCCAGCAAAGCATGCTGGTGTCGGTTGGCAAAAGTCCCTAACGTTTCCCACCAATAATGGCAGTCGAACAATAAGCAACATGTCTTCCACCGCCCCTCGCTCCAAGCATCTGCCTTACGAGATTGATCCCGAAACCAATCGAGATGCCTTCTATGAAACGAATTGGAAACACGCGAGCCTTGCCGTGCTCCTGAAACATCTGACGCCGAAGCACGAAACCGTGCTGGACTATGGGTGCGGTCGAGGGGAAACACTGCAAATCTTTGGCGCCGCCGGATTGAAGGTCACAGGGGCGGACGTGGATCCTGAATGTGTTAAACGCGCAGCGCGCTTCGGGGCGGCAGTGCCGCTGGATCCGAACGATCCGGTGAAACAGTTTGGTAAAAAGTCCTTCGATATTGTGACCTGTTTTCATGTGCTGGAACATGTGGACACGCCAAAGAAGACGTTGACGGAACTCGCGCAGATCGCCAGGCGCTATGTACTTATCGCAGTGCCGAATCTCCGTTATTTAAACCTGCTCTTCGCCCGCAGCATAGACGTCTCCTTCGTCAATGAAGGTCACCTTCAGTCTTGGGACCACTGGCACCTGAGGAGTCTGGCGGAGCGGCATTGCGGGCTGGAACTGGTGGACTGGGGTTTCGATGCGACCCGGTTGCCGATTTTTAGCAGCGGCGCGGAGAAGGTTCTTGGTGCCAAGTTCGCCATCTGGCTGGACACCGGACCATTTAAGGCGCTGTTCCCATTCCATGGAATCTCTGTCATTGGCTTGTTCCGAGTGAAGTGAGCCGGAGTCCCCCACGCTGTCACTCGAATGGTTTTCCCCACCATGTCTCCGCGCCCGCTCACCGTCGTTTGGATTTCGTTTTTTCCGATCGAGTGGCTCGACGGCATCACGGAGGAATTGCGCACGTTGCCCAAACTTCACCCAGCCTCATGGCAGCGAGTCCTCCTTAAGGAACTCGAACGTCGCGAGGATCTGCATCTCCACATTTTTGTGCTCCGGAAACAATTCGTTCGTAGCGAGACTTTTGAGAGAAACGGAGTGGTGTTCCACCTCATTAAGACAGTGGGAGGCTTCCGAGCGTCTTCGTTTTACTGGCTGGACACCTTTCTGATTCGGCGCGAGCTGGCGAGTGTCGAACCGGATGTGGTTCATGCCTGGGGAACGGAAGGTGGGGCGGCTCTGGTCGCCGGGCGTCTCGGCTACCCTTACCTCGTGACATGCCAGGGATTGCTGAACTGGATTGGCGAGAACATCCCGCTCAACGGCTACGACCGGTTCCATGCATACTTGGAAGACATCGCCCTGAAGGGAGCATCGACAGTCACGGCAGAGTCCTCGTTTGCGGTGCGATATTTGAAGCAGCGGCATCCACATTTGGATATCCACCAAGTGGAGCACGCGCCAATGGCCATCTTTTTCCAACTGGTGCGGAAACCCCAGACGCAGCCCAAGCGATTTCTGTTTGTCGGCACCTTTTCCTTTCTGAAAGGAGGCGACGTGCTGATGAAAGCGCTGGAAGCGCTGGTTCCAGAAATGGATTTCGAGTTAGTGTGCATTGGCTCCACCGACAAGACATTCGTGGATTCGCTGCGGGCCTCGTCTTCTGACAGCCTTTGGCGACGCGTAAGATTCACCGGGAGCAAGACCGCGCCGGAAATTGTGGAGGAGCTATCGAGAGCGACGTTGATGATTTATCCGACGCGTTGTGACAACAGTCCGAATGCGGTCAAGGAAGCAGTTGTGGCTGGAGTGCCGGTCATCGCGTCGAAGATCGGTGGGATCGTGGACTACGTCTGGCCCCTTCGGAACGGTCTTTTGTTCGAGGCAGGGGACGTGGAGGGGTGTCGGCAGAGTATTTGGGACGCATGTGTGCATCCGATGTTTGGGTGTGGGGCAGTGGATGGCGATGCCCTGAGGGAAGCCCGTGATTACCTTTCCGTGAGCACCATGGCGGCGCGATTCCGGGCGTTGTATGCCTCGGTGGCGAACGGTGGACGGGTGGGGCGATGCCACAGCTGATTTGCGTTGGAACTGCACGACACCAGCTTCATGGATGATTCCAGTTCTTGTTCGTTCCTCCGGCCCTACAGTCAACAAAAGTGAGGAGTTGGAGGACCAGAGGAGATGTAGGTCTGATGACCTTCTTGAGCTACGGGACGATGCCCGGGCGGTGTTCTTGTCTTCTTTTGAGCTAAAACTGTTTTCCATTCCGCCGATGTTCTCGTGTAGTTTAACCCGGTAATGAACAGCTCACCTGCACTGCCACAACGCCTTTTAATTTTGGCGATCGTCCTGCCGATCGCCACTCTGATTGGCTATCTGCTGGCTGACCCCGCCGAGATTGAGGCATTCGCCATCGTGGGCATCGTGGTGTCTGTGCTCGTGTTGCCCTGGGTGCTGAAGTGGCATCACCCGATGCTGGTGCTCTCGTGGAACGCCTCGATCATCATCATTTTTCTACCAGGCCAGCCGGCTCTCTGGATGTTGATGACTGTGATCAGTCTGGCGTTGACTGTTCTGAATCGGTTTCTTGATCCGAATTTCAAGCCGATCCTGGTCCCTTCAGTGACGTGGACACTAGTCATCCTTGCAACAGTGGTGCTCATCACCGCGCAACTGACGGGAGGAGTTGGCCTCCGGTCGATGGGTGGAAATGTCATTGGCGGTAAGAAGTATTACCTGATCTGGTTTGCCATCCTGGGCTATTTCGCACTGAGCGTGCGTGCGCTTCCAGCGGCAAAGGCCGGGTTTTACGTGATACTCCATTTTGCGTCGGGAGTTACCGCGACTGTCGGCACGCTGGCGTATATGGCAGGGCCGGCGGCGTATTTTCTCTACGCCATTTTTCCGACGGATTACGCGATGCACCTCGTCTCCAGGGATTTTTCAACGGACTACATGGCGTCAAATATTTCCCGGTTCAGCGGGTTTTCCGTAGCCGGTCAGGCGTTGGTGCCGTTTTTTTTCATCCGCTGGGGCGTGCGCGGCCTGCTGGATTGGACCCGGCCGTGGCGGATGGCTGGGCTGTTAATTGTAGTTGGCGTGAGCCTGCTGGGCGGATTTCGATCCACATTGGGGCTGTTCGGGTTGCTGTTCTTGATACAGTTCTGGAACGAGGGTCTGTTGCGCACCCGGTTGTTTCCCGCCTTGATTGCTGCAAGCCTGACCGGCGTGACCGTGCTTTATCTTGTTGCCGGTTCATTGCCCATGTCCATCCAGCGGAGCGTGAGTTTTCTTCCCCTAATTCCCGTGAGCAAGATCGTCCGGAGCGACGCGGAAGGATCGACGAAGTGGCGTCAGGACATGTGGAAACAATTGGAGCCTGAAATTGCGCGGAATTTCTGGATAGGAAAAGGTTTCACGGCCAGCCAGTCCACGTATCGGCTGGAACAAGAGGCACTCCGAATGGGTTTAGCGCAGGATTACGAGATGACTATCTTGGCTGGGGATTATCACAGCGGGTGGCGCTCCATCCTCATTCCGTTCGGGATCTGGGGCCTGCTGGCGTTCCTGGCGTTTCTCGCGGCGGGACTGCGGGTGTTGTGGATTAACCGGCACAAAGGAGAAGGGACATTCCGGCGGGTGAATCTGTTCCTGCTGACTTACTACATCGCAAAGGGGGTTTTCTTTTTCGCGGTCTTCGGTGCAGTGGCGTCGGAGTTGTTTGTGTTCACCGGGTTGGTGGGCTTGAGTGTCAGCTTGAACGGCGGGGCAGCAGTGGCGAAATCACCGTAAGGGTATGATTTTCAAACGGCCATAGGCTGCACATGGTTGGCACCGTACCGTGATCGAGGCGAGAAAGTAACTAGCCAGGGTTGGATCACTTGCGTAGAAATTGGACCCTAACCATTTCACTCGCCAAACGGCAGAACCTGGCCTCAAACAGGCAGGAAGACGAATCGCGAGTGACACGGTAGGTTTATCTCTGCAGTCACGACCGCCACGGTGCAAGGTTGGACGAGACCATAACTCGGAGAAAATTCACCTGGAATTACTCGCAGCACCGCCCCCGGAAGATTCACCTCCAAGCGCAAACCCGGCGCATCAAGTCGAGTGAGAATAAAACAACCGTCGTGTGCAGTCACGCTCCAGTCGGGATGCACATGGAAGCGCCATTCCAGCCGACGACACCCGGCTCCCTCGACCACGTCCTTGATCGCGAATTTCCTTCCCCCATCTGCCTCCATTCTACGCTGATGGCGGACCCCTCCTTTAAGGTCACGACTGAAGGTCCATGATCCGTCGTGTCGCAGGAGCATTTCCAGTGGCGCATCAGGGCCGGGATGAAAAAAAAGGTAAGGCGTCAGGGGAATCGGCTCCTCACCATCCACGACCAGCGTGTTGTGCGAAAAGACGGATCGGAAGCGGTTTCGCGCCTCAGGATTCCAAGTATAGGCGTACGTGCCTGGGTCCACGATGACGGCGCGACGCTGCCATTCCAGGCAGAAGGACAGATCATCGTTGTGGGCGTGTCCTCCCAATCCGCGCAGGCCCACACCGCCGAATTCTGCTGCCACCACCCAATCGGCGCAGCGCTGTATCGCCCAGCCGCTATCGGGATAAACAACTGATGCGGCGGGCTGGAAACCACGACCCAACAGGACTTCCGCCAGTTGCAGTAAAACGTCCGCACGTCCCATGGACGCGGCATGGTCGAGCCCCAGGACTCGCCCGCCGTCATCATCTCCGAACGGAAACACATCGCCGGACACATCGCGAAGGTCAGCGAGAATGGCGCACATCGAGCTGAGCCGGGTTTCCGCCGCCGCTGGCAAAAGCGCGGGTGAGGCGAGGCGGAAGATCAGGGCCATCTCAGTCACAAAAGCGTGGTAACGCAGGGATGCTTCGTTGAGCCCGCCGTCGGCCAGCGTTTGGGCCAACAAAGCGCGCGGAAACTCGTCTGCCGCGAACCGCCGCCATGCCCGCGCTGAAGGGTCGCTTGGGAACAACGAGCCGACAACCCAGAGACCGAGGAGATCGGCGAGATAATGATTGGACGGAACGATGCGGGATTCTAGGCGACGCCAAATGACGAAACCATGACGCCAGAGCCAGCTTGCCCATTCGCGGGAGCCCAACTGACGAGCCATCGCGCCACCGCTCATTCCGTCCGCAAACACCCAGTTGACGGCGCGGAGCGCAACATCCATCGCGCATATCCAGGCGTGGCCATCCGTATTCGCATTTGCGGCCAGCCACCGGCGGAGGAATGCCACGTTGGCGTCCACTCGGGACGGACCTTGGGAGGCATTGAGGAATAGCGCGTGTGCACGGCTGTAATCCCAGATGAGCTTGATGTCGCCCGTCAAATCCTGCCGCCCCAGATTTGGCCCATCACGGCAAAGCTTCAGCAGTTCTGCCTCGGAGAACTCTTGCCCGAACACGCGGCCAAAAGAATGCGGCTGCGTGGTCAGGGGTACACGGCTAATCCACTCCGCAAGGGGCTTTAGCCACGCGTCGGGAAAGATCGCCTCCGTCACCGGAGGTTCAGGCAGAGGACCATTTTCGTGATACAGACCGAGGCGTTGGAGGGTCTTGCGGACGAGGAGGCGGGGATGCCGTGCCAGGGGCGAAGCGAGGAACGTCGGAATTGACGGCATAGTAGCTAATTCAAGTTCCGGCAGATTCCAACAGCACTGCCAGACGCGCCACCGCTGCCTCGGCTGAGAACGTCAGCACGGCGGCCTCATTGAAATCCCAACGCCGGCGCTCCCGTGATGCCACCTCGAACTGGCCGAGAGATTCAGCCACGGATTCAGCAGTGTGGGCGCTGACCAACCCAGCCCGACAGCGCTCCATGATCTCGGTAACCTCACAGGGATTCGCGAGAGCCAGCAACGGAACCCGGGCGCCCATGGCCTCAAATAATTTGCCGGGAATGTGGATCTGGTCGTCGGCTGACTGGAGCAGCAACGCGGCGTCACTGTCCATGAGCAAACGCAGTGCCTCACGATGTGGAACCATGCCGAGGAAATCCAAGTAGGGCCTGACGCCAGTGCGATCAATGACTGCGCTCAGGTCGTTGATGCCCGAGGCTCCGCCCGCCCAGCGGAATCGAAATTGGTTCGGGGTGAGTTTTCGCAAGTCAATGAACCGGCGCATTCCCTCGAAGAACTGATGAGGCGTGCGGCTGGCGTACATTGCGCCGGTATAAGACACGGTGAAAGGGCGGGGAGCTGCGCCTGTCGGTGGGGATGTCGGATACTCGGCGGGGTCGAAGAAGTTGTAATTGAGTTCGACCGGAGCCTTCAACACAGGGCCGTAGGCTTCGGAAAGATAGCGGGCGATCCCCTGGCATACCGCGGTGACGCGGCTGGCTCGACGCAGTACACGCCGCTCGAGTCGTTGGTGCAGCCAGCGGTGAACCGGGGTGGGTTGGGTGATGTGGTAGTAAGGGTTTCCGATCCATAGATCCCGGTACTCCAGCACGCACGGCACCCGGAACCGCTCGGCCAGATGGGTCGCCACCAGAAGGGATGTGCGGGGATCCAGCGAGGCGAAAATGACATCGTAATTTTCAGCTCGCAGCAACTCGGCACCTTTGCGGATGGCTGGCCGCCGCCACGGGATCTGTTTGTCCGGGATCATCAACCAGCGGTTAAGCTCGCTGGACAGTCCAGTTTTTTTGGCCGTCGGCTCGGGCTTGACGGCTCCCGGCTGCTGCGGCCCGGAGTCCTTCCCGCCGCGCATCCGTTGGTAGAGGCGGGTCAAGTCCATGGCGGCGACTTCGACCACGCGCACCCCGGGTTCCTCGCGGACAGGCACAGTGGTGCCATCCTGACTGTGGGTCAGCACCACCACCTCCCAGCCGAAACGCGGGAGCAGGCGCGCGATGCGACGCAACCGCACTCCGCCCATGTTGGCGTCCAGATACGGATGGGCGACGAACAATACGCGTTTTTTCACAGGAGTGATTTCCGTAGGTCCGCGAGGGCGACTGGCGACCGGCGCAGAAGGCTTTCCTGGGCTGCGAGTGTCAAGAGCGAGGATTCTACCACGCCTTCCGAGGGCATGGGCGCTGGACCACCATCTCGCAGGCATTTGATGAAACGTTCGAGCAGCCGGCCCTGCCCCTTGTCCTGCTTATGTCGGCCCGCCCGCTCCTGCCCGTCCTGCCAGAAAAATTCCGCGTCGCGATAATCCTGAATGGTTCCACAGGTTTGCCCGGCGAAACATTCAAAGTGTTCTTTGGGCATTCCCGCCGCCCCTTGCGAGGAATAGATCACCTGGCCGACAGAACCGTTCGAGAACCGAATCGTCGCCGAAAAATTTCCCGTCGCCTGCAAGTCCTTGCGATCTTCGCCGATCGCCTGAGTGAAGACGCTCTCCGCCTCACTGCCAGCGCAGGCGCGCAGAAAATCAAAGAAGTGGCAGCCCTCGCCCAGCAGGCGTCCGCCCCCGGCGATCGGATCGTGAACCCATGAATCCGCCGGAATAAAGCCCGCGTTCACCCGGTAGTGCATCATTCGCGGTGTGCTCCCGCCCAGCTTGCGGAAAAGCCATTGCGCGTCTGGACTAAATGGCCGGTTAAAGCCGACCATCAACCGGGAGGAAGGATTCTCGCGCATGGCGCGCACGACATCCCTCAGCTCATCGATCGAGAGCGACAGCGGTTTCTCCACCCACACATGCTTGCCCGCGCGGAGAGCCTGGCAGGCCAGTCGGGCGTGGGAATCGTGCCGGGTACTGATAAACACCAGTTGCATCGCCTCATTTTCCAAGACGTCCTCAACCCGCGTTGAGGCGTTCTCGAACCCGAAGCGTTTGGCTGCATGCAACGCGTGGCTTCCATTGCGGGTGGCCACGGCGCGCAGGACCACGTCGGTCCGTTTCTGGAGCAAGGGCAGAAGCATCCCTTGTGCATACGCCCCGGCACCGATGAAGCCGACGCCCACGGCCTCGCCTGAAACCCGGCGCGTTGCGCTCAACTGAATGTTGAACTGCATGGGCTCAGGCGTTGAATGAGGGTAGCTCAACAGAACTCCAACACGTTCGACTCCCCTGTTGTTGAGCAACGCATAGGCGGCGGGCGCTTCCTCGACGGGAAAGCGATGCGTGGTCAAGGATGCGGTGGTGACGGACCCTTCGGCGAGCAACTCGAGGAACGCCCGCATGTTGCGTTGCTCCGTGAATCGCACGTAATCGATCGGGTAATCGTTCCCGCCCTCTTCATAACGCCGATCATAGCGGCCGGGTCCGTAGGAGCGGGACAGCGTGAACGAAAGTTCCTTGGCGAAATATTCCTCTCGCGGAATGGTCATCCCGGTCGCTCCCACCATCACCACGCGACCGCGGGAACGCGCGAGTTTGCCGGCAAGTTCCACCGGCGAGCTCTCGGAGGTCGCGGCGCAAATGATGACAGCATCGGCCCCGATGCCGCCCGAGAGCGACAGGACCGCATCAAGCGCATGATCAGGGTGGCACGCGCTATCGCAACCGTTGGCCAAAGCTCGTCCACACGCGCCAGGGGATGGATCGATTCCAACCACCCGGCAACCATTGGCGCGCAGCAATTGTGCGACGAGCAAGCCAACGAGTCCGAGTCCGATGATGGCGACATACTCGCCCAACTGTGCGGCAGACTGGCGCACGCCTTGCATGGCGATGGCTCCCACTGTTGTGTAGGCTGCTGCTTCCGCCGTCACTTTGTCTGGCGCTCGTGCCGCCAGAAGCAAGGGAACCGAAATGAACTCAGCGTGATTGGCGAGGCCTACACCGGCACAGGCAACCAGGCAACCAGGAGGAAAGGCTCCGTCATCCACGCCCGCGTGAATGACCGTCCCGGCGCAACTGTAGCCCAGCTCCGCGTAGCCCTCGTATTTGCTGGCGAGCTTCTCCTTGATGCCGGCGAAACCTCGTTCCTTGAATTCCGCGATGCCCTTGCGGAGCAGGTCCGGTTTCTCCCGCACCTTTTCGAGCAGGGTTTGCCGCGCCTTGGCGACCTGTGCGCTTTCGGTGCCCGCGCTGAGGAGCGACGCCTGGACGCGGACGAGCAGACGCCCTCGGGCAGGCGAGGGTTCTGGCGTATCGGCCACCACCACCGCACCACTCTGCAAATCTTGAAGGACTTGTTTCATCGGTATCTAAGCCTGTTCAAACTCGTCTTCGGCGGGCAGCAGTCGAAAAGGCGGTCGTCTTCATTTCGGTCGATGGGTCGGTTCAAGATCAGCCGATAGACTCGTTGCGGATGTAGCGCTTCCACCACAGCACGAAATTGTAGAGGTACCACATCTGCGTGTTGCGGCGGCGGCAAATGATTTCTTCGATCTCAGCCGGGTTGAAGTAATCCGTCTCCCGCACGAACTTGCGCAGCGTTGAACGGACTTCGTCGCCCAGCATGTCCACGAACCATTCGGTGATGGGAACTCCAAAGCCCTGCTTGGGCCGGTTGATAATCTCATCTGGAAGAATTCCGCCGACCGCCTTTTTCAAAAGCGACTTGGGCTGGCCCGGACGGTAAACGATGTCCTGAGGGAGGCTTAAGGCGAACTCCACGAACTTGTGATCCAGGAAGGGGACACGGCATTCAATGCTGGCGCCCATGGACATCTTGTCCACGCGCATCAGGAGAAGTTCCGGCAGGCGCAAGTTCAGGTCCAGATAGGTCATCCAGTGGAAAGGGGACGGTTCCCATGCCCGCTCGGTGAATTTCTGGTGAACCTTCCCGATGTAATCCCACGACGTTCGGCCGCGATATTTTTGCAACAGACGCGGTGAGAGCAGGAGTTCTTTTCCGCGCTGCGTGAACGCTTCCGCGCCGCCCCAAAAAATCGGCTGCCCGCAGCGTGCGCGGCGCAGTTGCTCGTAGAGAAGGGAACGTTCATGGCCGGCGAGCTTCAGGGCCGTCATCGCGCCCGCGTTGATCATGCCCATGCCGGGACGGCTGAATTGCCGCTGCTTCTTCAGGATGTCGTCCCAAAACGGGTAGCCACAGAACAGCTCATCGGCACCTTCGCCGACCTGGCACACGATCACTCCCTGATCCCGAGCGAGCTTGGAAACAAAATAGACCGGGATGCAAACGGGATCTGCAATCGGCTCGTCCTGCAGCTCGACCATGCGGGGAACGAAATCGAGCGCGTCCTGCTGGCGGATGATGACTTCATGATGTCGCGCCCCGACTTTGTTCGCCACCAGCCGGGCGTATTGGAGCTCGTTCGTGTAAGACTGATATTCACGGTCGTAGCCCACGGTGAATGTTTCCACCGGCCGCGTTTCCCCTTCCGAGAAGAGCACGGTGTTGACGCTTGAATCGATGCCGCCGGACAGAAAGACGCCGACCGGCACGTCGCTCTCTTTCCGAAGCCGGACCGCATCCCTCAACCGCGCCATCAATTCCTCCGTCGCTTCCTGCTCCGTGATGTCCGGGCGTGGTTTCACCTTGGACCATGGATCCCAATACTGGTGGAAATCCAGTTGGCCTCCCTCCTTCATCCGCATCCAGGAACCGGCGGGCAGTTTCTTTATCCCTTGGAAAAGCGTGTCCGGCGCCGGTGTGACCAGGAATGAGAGGTAATGAAAGAACGCATCTTCATCTACCGCGCGCTTCTGGTCCGGATCCTCAAGCAGCGCCTTGATCTCGGAGGCGAACGTCAGTCGCCCGGAATGAATGCTGTAGTAGAGAGGCTTGATCCCCACGCGGTCGCGAATCAGCCACAGCTCGCCCCGTCGTGAATCCCATAACGCGATGGCAAACATTCCGCGAAGCCGGTCCAGAAACTCGACCCCCCATTCTTCAAAAGCATGGAGGATGACCTCGGTGTCCGAGTGGTCCGTCTTCCACTGGTGCCCGCCCAGCGCCTGAAGCTCCCGGCGAATCTCGGCGTGATTGTATATCTCGCCATTAAAGACGACATGCAGCGAGCCGTCTTCGTTGCACATCGGCTGGTTGGCTTTTGTGGAAAGATCCACGATGGCCAGGCGGCGAAATCCCAGCCCGACTCTACGGTCGTTGGAGATCCACAGGCCTGAATCATCAGGGCCACGATGGGGCATCGTGTCCCGCATTCTGGCAAGGGTCGAGGCGGAGACCTGCCCTGCCGACTCCATCGCGACGATGCCGACTATCCCGCACATAGTGGTTAACTGTTCCGGGCACCAGGAAAGGATGTTCGGGTCCAGGCGCCGCTCGCCTGGCTTGAGCTTTGAATCCGGGCTTGGGATTCGGCGGGACGAGTACGATAAAGAGTTGATGACATGAAGTCAGTGTTGAGTGCGCACGACAATGGCGGGCGCAGTGCGTATCGGATAGCCTAACGTATTCGGTGGCGCAAGCTTTCGCACCGCGATCCGGGATCTTGAGGTTGTTGTGGAAATTGATTTCGCAAGAGAGGTTGCCATGCCATCCGGGATTATCTCGCTACGCCTCCAGCCGGCGCCGGCCCTTGCTCCAGCGGGCCAGCGCTTGTTCCAGATCGTGAGGAGTGAATGGCTTGGTGACGAAGTCGTCCATCCCGGCATCCATGCACTCTGCGCGCTCTTCCTGCATCGCCCCGGCGGTGAGCGCCACGATGGGCAGGTGCGCCGACTTCCCGCGCTCGCCTTCGCGCCGGCGAATGGCGCGGGTCGCTTCGAAGCCGTCCATCTCGGGCATGTGACAATCCATCAGCACGAGATCGTAGTCGAACTGCCCGGTCATCTGCAC
>CAMCCU010000090.1 GCA_945872975.1 Pedosphaera parvula Ellin514 | reverse complement strand
GTATCTCTACGGCGCGACCTACGGACCTTCGACTGCGATTCTCGGCCAGTTCGATGGCAACCTGGATAACGGCGGCGAGACGCTGACGCTCATCAAACCCGGCGCGACACCGGCGCAGGATCTCGTGATTGATCAGGTGACGTATGACGATGATTTGCCGTGGCCAGCATCGGCGGATGGCTTGGGTTCCTCGCTTCAGCTCATCGATCCGGCGCAGGACAACAATCGTTCCGCCAACTGGGCCGCCGTTTTCGCTGCATCAACCAATGCACCGCAGACGCTGGTCACGATGCCGAATGTCTGGCGCTACAACTCGAACGTCGCCTTCACTGACATCAGTTGGACGACTCCGGCCTACAACGATGCATCGTGGCTCAGCGGCCCGGCCTTGCTTTACAACGAAACCGCCGCCCTGCCTGCGACGAAGTCCACGCTGCTTGGCCTGGGGCGTGCGACCTACTATTTCCGCACGAAGTTTAACTTCAGCGGAAGCGCCGTCGGGGCTGGTCTCAAGCTCTTCACGATTCTCGATGACGGCGCGGTCTTCTACCTCAACGGCCAGGAACTCTTCCGCCAGAACATGCCGGCGGGTGCGGTGGACTACAACACGATCGCCGCGCCGGGTGTGGGCGACGCGACGTTGACCGGGCCGTTCATCGTTCCAGCGACAGCGCTGGTTTTCGGTGAGAACGTGCTGGCAGTCGAGGTTCACCAGTCCAGCGCCGCCAGCAGCGACGTCGTCTTCGGCATGACGCTGGAGACGACATTCGACACGGTGAACCGCTACACGCCGGGATTGGTGAACTCGACGCGTGGCACCATTGCGCCGTTCCCCACGCTCTGGTTGAACGAGGTGATGCCGACGAATTTCTTCCTCGGCACGAATGGCATCACGGATCGATTTGGCGAACGTGACCCGTGGCTGGAGATCTACAACGGCGGAACGAACACGCTTTCGCTCGACGGCTATTATCTCGCGAACAATTACTCGAACCTTGTGCAATGGCCGTTCCCCAGCGGTCAGACGATTGGGTCGAAGCAGTTCCTGCTCGTCTGGCTCGACGGAGAATCGGGTGAATCAATCCCGTCGGAGCTGCATGCGAATTTCCGAACGGCGGCGGACAGTGGTTCAGTCGTCCTGTCCAGAGGCGCATCGCTTGCCTCGGTGGTGGATCATTTGAACTACAGCATCCCGGTCGTGGGCCGTTCTTACGGGTCCTTCCCGGATGGCGCGGTGAGTGGTCGGCGGACCTTCTCGGTGGTGACGCCGCGCGGCACCAATAATCCTGCGGCGGCTCCCTTGGATGTCCGGATCAACGAATGGATGGCGGACAATTTCACGACGCTGGCCGATCCGGCCGACGGCGATTTCGAGGATTGGTTTGAGCTCTACAATCCCGAGACCAACTCCGTGAATCTGACGGGATACTTCCTAGGCGACACGGCGACGAATGCGACGCAGTGGGCAATTCCTGCGGGAACGACGATTCCAGCAAGGGGCTTCCTGCTCGTGTGGGCGGACAACGAGCCCGGACAAAACAGCGCCAGCCGACCGGACCTTCACGCTGGCTTCTCTCTCGCGAAAGGTGGCGAATCCATCAGCCTCTTCGCACCGGATGGAACGCTGATCGATCTCGTTTCGTTCGGTCTGCAAACCACGGACGTCAGTCAGGGTCGCTACGTGGACGGGTCGACGGCCATCTTCGCGATGGCGAATCCGACGCCGCGCACGGCGAACTTCCTCTCCACGCCGAATGCCCCGCCCATCATCGGTCTCATTGGTGACAAGGCGGTGGATGAGGGCGCGCTCTTGAGCTTCACCGTTTCCGCCACGGATACCAACGTGCCTGCCCAGGTGCTGAGCTACTCGCTCGGGGTCGGCACGCCGGAAGGTTCGAGCGTCAACGTCAGCAATGGCTTGTTCCGCTGGAAGCCGGCTGAAGCTCAGGGGCCGGGCGTTTACCCGATCAGCGTCCGGGTCGCTGACAATGGTTCGCCGAGCCAGAGCGCAACGCAGACGTTCGTCGTCACCGTGCGCGAGGTGAACAACGCGCCGGTGCTGACTCCGCTGACCAGCCGCACGGTGAACGAGGGAACGCTGTTGCTCGTGACGAACTCGGCGGCCGATCCGGACTCCATTCCGCAAACGCTCACGTTCAGTCTCGACGCGGGTTTTCCTGCCGGGATGCTGATCAACACGACGTCCGGCGCGATTTCGTGGACACCGTCCGAGGCGCAGGGACCGGGAACATACTCCGTCACGGTTCGCGCAACGGATGACGGTGATCCGGTGATGAGCTCGGTCCAGTCGTTCACGGTGTCGGTGGTGGAGATCAATTCGCCACCGGAATTGGCTGCGATTCCTAATATCGTCGTTTCACCCGGCCGGACCGTTTCATTCACCGCCTCGGCGACGGATATGGATCTTCCAACCCAGGCCGTCACCTACACGCTCGAAAACGGCGCGCCAGCAGGAGCGAGCGTGGACTTGCTCACGGGCGTCTTCTCTTGGGCCACGGATGCCGGCGCGGCGCGGACCACCAATCAAATGACGCTGACCGCCTCAGATAACGGCGTTCCCAGGTTGTCGGCCAGTCGCTTGTTCACGGTGATTGTCTCGGCAGAGTTGCAGGCCGTGATTGCAAAAGCGGGTGCCGACGTGACGATCTCAGCCGGGGTCATTCCGGGCCGGACCTATCGTCTCGAATTCAAGAACACGCTCGACGCGCCGGACTGGCTCCCGCTGGGCGCAGACTCGGTGGCGGCGACGAACTTCATTTCCTTCACCGATACACCGGGCGCGAACGTGCAACGCTTCTACCGCATGGTGCAGGTGAACTGAGCTGGATCTGCAAGCCGGAACGATGCTGTAGAAGAACAGCGAGAGGCGGCGTTGACCCAAGTAGGACAGGCTTCCCTGTCTCCGAACGACTATGGATTACTCAACGGTTTGGTGCATGAAATCCATTGGTTGAACTGCGTCGAAACCCCGAGTCCATCGGACTGCGG
Source organism: Pedosphaera parvula Ellin514 (assembly GCA_945872975.1). Classification (GTDB taxonomy): domain Bacteria; phylum Verrucomicrobiota; class Verrucomicrobiia; order Limisphaerales; family JADJPG01; genus JADJPG01. Next base: position 10,650 of record CAMCCU010000090.1, on the reverse strand, counting down.
ACAGGCGGGAAGCACTGCCCTACTAATCCGAGGCTCTTTCGAAACCGTAGCAGCCGACGTAAGGAGGCCCTGATCTTCCGAGGGTTTGAGCCTCGTTACCGCGGCCGCCACGAGGTTTTGAAAACGGATACTCGTTCTTCGATTACGACAGCCACGCCGGAAACCTTTCTACCAAGCCCATCACCAAGACAGAGTAAAGCAGGCGTTGCTGTTCTTACTGAGTTTGCCAGCACGACAGAGTGGCAGGTGTGGCGACGAGGCAGGGCTGGCGTAGCGCGCCCGCCCTGCCTGCTTCGGCGTTCGGGTGTGCTCACTTGAAGTCGTTGAATGTGGTCAGCCGGACGAGGAATGAACCAGTCATGCTGACTGCGAGATTTGAGTTCTCTTTGCCGGTTGCCGTGAAAGTGAACGTGCCCCAGACGATGTTGGCGTCCAGATCGAGGGTGATGGTCAAGGTGCCGGTGCCCAGTCTTTCGTTGAACGGATCGACCGTGAGGTAGAGTTCCTCGAAATCGAAGTCCGGCTCTTCCTCTTCGAACTCGCGAATGCTCGGCGCGATGATGCGTTGGTAATAGGCATTGCTCTCATTGGTGAGGTTGAGGGTATGGGTGCCTTCTCCGGGCACGATGGCGGCGAGCGACAAGCCACGCAATTGAACGGGGCCTCCTCCGAGTTTCTTCAGGTCAGCGGCTTCAATGTCAATCTCGCCGAAGATCGGATCGTAGTAGGCATCGAGGAACGTCTTGGTGGAATTGAGGAGGGTCACTCCTTGGTTCGATTCCGTGATCGTGGCCGTCAGGAAATTGGCTCCGGGCTTGGCGGTCTCCGCCTTGGCGACCGACTTCTCCGCCTTGGCCAGGGCTGTGGCGGCTTTGCTCAGGGCTTTGAGGGAGAGGGCGAAGTTGCTGTTCGTGCCGACGGCGTCGATGGCGATGGCCGTTTTGCCGAGGTCGGTTTGGGCGGTGGTCCGTGCCTTGCCGGGAATGGTGTCGGCAAGCCGGTCGTTCAACGCGCTCATGCCTGTCTCCATCACATCGATGTACACCGTGCGCGTGTCAGTAAGGATCGGGAGGAAGGTATTCGAGAGCGAGGTCTTGCCCAGATTCTTGGCGAGCGTGCCCAAGGTGGCGCTGCCGGCGATCAACGTCGGCTTCGTCTTGTCGAGAGTCTTGAGATTGGAGGTGAGCGTAGAGATGAGCTTTTTGTTCAGAGCCACCGTGTTGCTAGCAATGGTGAGTTGATTGACGATTTCCCCGCGCAGAGCGGAGAAGAACGGCACGTCGTCGCCCCGGGCGATATTGGCAACGAGGACAGCAAAAATGGTCAGTGGAAAGATGAGTTTGTTCATATGGCAGAGGAGGTTGATTTCATTGATTCGTGTTACGACTGATGACTGGGTCGGGCGCCAACGGGCACTGCGTTGAAACCGTACAGATGGTTTCGTGCGCTTCATTATCAAGGTTCCGTGGCGTCCGCTGCCCGTATGAACACTATTGAGGACTAAAGTTAGAGAATTGCCTAGAGAGGCAAATGCCTCCTACCTGCGGCGCGGAATAACTTCGACTTGCCGCGGTCCGTTTCCGTAGAACTGAGGCAATGGCGTTTGGATTGCATCACCTTTTCCGTCGCCGCCAGGCGGCGTGGTGGACGCTCGTGGCAGGACTGGTCTTGACCGCCGTGCTGGGCTGGGAACTGCACCGCGAGGCGGTGGCATTGGACCGGCAGCGAATGGCGCGGCGCGTGGCCGAGATCCAAAGCCAGCTCGACACCCGTCTCGAAAAGAGCGAGATGCTGCTCCACAATCTGCGGGATTACCTGACATGGAGCGGCGACACCAGCGAGAAGGGCTTCCAGCGCTGGTGCTATGCCAACGGGCACACGATCAATTGCCGGTGGCTGGCCGGCATCGCACTGGCCACGAATCGCCATCTGGCAAAGTGGCCCGAGAACGTCCCAAAAAAACCAATGACTTGGGGAATCAGTGAAATAGAACTTCTGACGGCAGCAGCGAAAGCCCATCCAATCGAATGCGATCTGGCGCTGACCAGCGGAGTCACGAACACGATGCGCTTCGTGGAGGATTACGCCCTGCGAGGGACGCATGGCGACAGAACGCCCTTCGGGAAAACGATCGAGAGCTCCCGACTGGGAATGAGTAAACAGCAAATCGTCATGCGGGACCCATTGGGCAACGGAGTCGCCGGTGCCTGTTTCTATGTGCCGCTTTTCCGGCCTGAAGTGAACGGACTCATTGCTGAATTGATGCAAGGCACGCGCACCAACTGGAGTGAACGCGCCCTGCCTTACTGGCTCCATTTCACCTCGATGATTGTCGCCCCGGTGGATTTTCAGTTCCTGACCTGGACGCTCTCGGAGGGAGCGCCAGCAGATGTGGCCATCGAACTCTTTTCCTCGACCAACCAAACCGCCCAAACGTGGTTGAATGGTTCGACCGGAGTTCCACGCGCCGCAGATCCATCCTTTAACGCTTACATGGCTCACATCGAACGCTGGCCAGTGTATGGACGGAGGTTCTCCATCTATTTTTACACCACGCCGTTGTTCGAGGCGCAGTCCCCGAAGCGTCTGGCCAAGGTGACGATGGCAGCAGGCCTGGGTGTTAGTTTCCTGGCCACCGCGCTCGTGGCCGTCGCCTCACGCGCCCGACTCCGACAGGGGGAATTGGCCGAACAAATCCGTGAGGCGCGCGATGCGCTGGCGGCCGCACAGCGCGCGCGGGAGAAGATCAGCCGCGATTTGCACGATGGAACCATCCAGTCGCTTTACGCCATCCAGCTCGGACTGGGGCGTACGGTCGAGAAGCTTGAGGCTGACCCGGCCAAAGCCGGGCGCGGACTGTCGGCGGTGCGCAAGGAGCTGGACGCCGTCATTGCCGAAATCCGCCAGTTCATCACCGTTGAAGCGGGGCCTGACAAGCCCGTGGATTTCAGCGCGGTGCTGCACGCTCTCATGCAACGCGCGTCCAACGGCACCACGGCACAGATTGGATTGAGCTGCGATCCCAAGGCGTCCGACCGCCTGGCCAGCGAACAGGCGGTGCAACTGGCGAACATCACCCGGGAGGCTCTGAGCAACAGTCTCCGGCACGGGAAGCCACAGCGGGTGGAGATCACCCTGCGTTTGGAGTGCGACACGGTCGTTCTGGAAATCTCCGATGACGGCATGGGCTTTAATCCGAAGGTGCGGGGCCGCCCCGGGGTTGGGCTGGCCAGCATGGCGGCGCGAGCACAGGAAGTGGGTGGGACGCTTGAGATTCAGTCGTCGCCGGGGAAGGGAACTCGCATCGTGGTTCGAGTTCCGTCCGAACCAACGGAGGCAGAATGGCCGGGCGCTTCAGCGGATGAATCGTGAAGCCTGAAGACATCATCAAGTTGTTGCTCGTGGATGACCATCCAGTCGTACGCGATGGGCTGCATCGAATTCAGGAATTGGAGCCGCGCATCCAAATCGTTGGCGAGGCCGCCACGATGCGGTCGGCCGTGGAAGCCGCCCAACGACTTTCCCCGGACGTGATCTTGATGGATGTCCGCCTGCCCGACGGCGACGGCATCGCGGCGTGTCGGGAGATCAAAGCGTTCCTGCCGGAAGCCCGCATCCTCTTTTTAACTTCCTACGCTGATAACCGGTTTGTTCTCGCGGCGATGGAAGCCGGCGCCGAGGGCTATCTGCTGAAGGAGAGTGGCACGCGGCGGATTGTGGATGCCATCCACTCGATCTTGAATGGCAAGACCGTCTTCGACCCGGTCGTCATGCACGGTGTCGCTCGTAGCGGGCGAAACGGCGGTGGTGCCAATCCGCTGGATGTCCTGGCGGCCCGCGAGCGGCGCGTGCTGGCGCAGGTGGCCCAAGGGAAAACGGATAAAGAAGTGGCCGTGGCGCTGGGCCTCACGACCAAGACGGCCCGCAATTATCTCGACCGAATTTTCACCAAGCTCAACGTCCACACTCGCACCGAAGCGGCGCTGCTCTACACTCAGTCCGGCGAAAAAATGGAGTCGTGGGAATAAGCGGGCGGCGTGAAATCGCCTGAATAACACCGGTTGGTCTGACCTGCCCGTCACCGCGTGGATGCGGATGCTCGGGTCGACCAATGCGCTGCTGTGTCAGATCATCTCCCGCCACCCTGCATGTCCGTTCGCGTCTGCCGTTTGGCGAAAGCGGCTTGCCAACCCTTGGTGTGCCGCACAACCTTTGCTCATGTCATTGCCGAACGAGCCCGTCGCGCTCAGTGCCCAGCAGGTGGAAGAGTTGCGGAAGAAACTCTCCGTGATGCGGCACGATGTGAATAATCACCTGTCGCTCATCGTGGCCGCCGCCGAACTCATGAGGCTCAATCCCGACGCCGTCGCGCGTATGACGGTGACTTTGGTTGAGCAGCCTCCAAAGATTTCCGAGGAGATCGGCCGGTTCTCGGCTGAGCTCGAAAAGGCTCTTGGCATCTATCGCGGTTGACGCTCTGACGGTGGTGTTTCGCGGCAAGCTCCACCGGCCTGCGCCTCGCTTCGTTGTAACTTGTTGCCGGCATCTGGCGTCTCATGGTGCGTGTGCGACGCGCCTGTAATTTGAGATGAGGAAAGAGATGATGAAACTGTCCAGCATTCCACTCCTGTTGTCGGGCCTGCTTTTGGCTTCGCCGTTTCTCTTTGCTGCTGAAGAACCCGATCCGGTCCCGCCGCCGAACCGTCCGGATCCGGCGGCCTTGCGCGAGCGCGCCAAGAAAATCAGCCCGGAAGAGCGCCAGAAACTCACGCGGGAATTCCGTGAGAAACACGGTTTGATGGGGACCAATCAATCCGCTTGGGAGAAGCGACGGGAAGAATTGAAGAAGCTTCCTCCGGCAGAGCGCGCGGCGAAGCTCAAGGAATTGCGTCAGGAGGTTCAGGAGGGACGAGGGAAGTTTAAGCTGCTCTCTGCCGAGGATCGCGACGTGAAGCAAAGTGAAATGAAGACCCGCATCGATGTGCAAATTGCGGAGCTTCAGAAGCGCAAGACCGAAGGCGGGCTCACGGAATCTGAACAACGTCGCCTCGAACGCATGCAGCAGATGTCCAAACGTCTCGGCCGCCCGCCGGGAACGAAGCCGAAAACCGACGTGCCCCGCAAATCTGAAGGCGAACTGCCTCCGCCCTCACCGAAATAATTCTTCCCTCCAACGCTCAACTCCTCCGTAGCCACCCATGAAAACATCCCGCCGAAATCTCAGTCTCCTGATTCTTTCCGCCAGCTTGATTGGTTCGAACCTCCTCCCGGCTGCCGAAGGTGATGCCCCGCCCGCTCCTCCCCGTCGTTCTGCTCAGGGCGCAGAGGGACAAGGCCCGGGCCCGCGCGGGCAGCGTTTTCAGCAGGGCCAGTTTCAACCCGGCGGATTCCAGCAGGGACGGGGCGGCGGCATGCCGATGGAAGCCATCCTGACCGAGGAGCAACGGGAAAAATTCGTCGAGGAGATGTTCGCGCAGCGCGAGAAAAACCGGCAGCTCAATCCGGATGAGAAGTTCATGAAGCTGCGCCGTGAACTGGATCAGGCATTGTTCGGCGAGAAGCTCGACGAGGAACTGGTGCGCAAGAAATCGTTGGAGCTGGCCGAGGTCGATCTGGAACGGTCGCTCATTCGCGCCCGCGCCTTCGCCAAGATTCGCCCGTCGTTGAGTCCGGAACAGTTGGAGCGCCTCAAGGAAATGCGCTCCGAGATGGGCCGTGGTCCGCAGGGAGGGCAGGGCGGTGAATTTCGTGGGCCGCCCGACGGTGTGCGTCCCGGTGGTCGTCGGCCGCAAGGTCCGCCGCAAGCTGAAGGCGGTGACGATGTCCTGCCGCCCCCGCGTCCTACGGCGGCGCCGGCGAAGTGATTTGTGAGCTGCTCACCGACGAAAGCCACTGCGATGGTGCGGTGGCTTTCCTTTTGGGGCGGAGCTGAGAATGGCTGAATCCACCCGCATCGAGCGAACGGATGACGAGCTGATCGCCGCAGTGCGCGACGGGGATACCGCGAGCTTCGAGCCGCTCGTGGCTCGTCACTCGCCGCGCGTTTTCGCGACGGCCCGCCGCTACGCCCGCCGTGAGAGCGAGATTGAGGACATCGTTCAGGAGGTCTGGTCCAAGGCGTTTCAGAAGCTGTCGAGCTTCCGTGGTGAAGCGCCCTTTGAGCACTGGCTCATGCGGATGGCGGTGCGGACGTGCTACGATTTCCTTCGCGAACATCAGCGGAACCGGGAGACCAGCTTCACCGAGCTGTCGGAGCCGGAGACGGACTGGCTGGATCGATTCGTTGCCGCGCCGGACACGGCGAGCGATGAATCATCCGCCGCACGGCAATTGGTCGAGCGCGTTCTCGCGATGCTTTCGCCGTCGGCCAGGCTGGTGATCACGCTGCTGGAGATCGAGGATCGTTCGGTGAAGGAAATTTCCGAGCTGACCGGCTGGTCGGTGCCGCTGGTCAAAGTCAGGGCTTTTCGCGCCCGTGCCGAGATGCGAAAATGCCTGCAACGAATCGCACGGGACAAGTACCTGTAACCAGCCGGCGTCGTAAGGCGTCTGCCCAAATAATAACAGCCATGAACCTGGCCCAGCTCCAAACCAAACTCATTGATGCCGCGAGGAAGAATCCTCCCGGCGATCAGGTTCCATATGCTTTCGAGAAGCGCATCATGGCGCGACTTGCCGCTGTTCCTCGTTTTGACGAATGGGCGCAATGGGTTCGCTCGTGGTGGTATGGCGCGGCGGTCTGCGCAGCGGTGGCCCTCTGCCTGAGCGTCTGGTCGTTCGCGCCGGACGACGAGCAGGAGCTGGCGGCGAACTTCTCCCAGGACCTCGAGCAAACCATCTTGCCGGCGGATGACGCCGATTCCACCTGGTGAATCCTTCGCGGCTTGTTCTCGTGGTGCTGGCGACCGTCGTGATTTTCGCGGCGGGCGTTGTGACGGGCAGTTTGATCACCCGCAAGACGACGCGGTTTCAAATCGCGCAGCCGTTCTGGGGGCGTTTTGAAATGACCCGGCGTGCGGTGGATGACATGGGGCGGCGCGGGCAGCTGACTCCTGAGCAGCACGTTCGCCTCGACGAAATCATCCGCGACCATCAGGAGCTCATCGCGGATTACTTCAACATTCTCGAGCCGGACGTCCAGCAGGTGTTTCGGAAGATGCGGGAAAATATTCGCGAGGAACTGACGGCGGAACAGCGCAAGCAGTTCGAGGAGTTGTCCCGCAAACGCGTCAACAATCGCCCCGGCGACCAGCAGGAGAAGCGGCCCAAACGGGGCGGTGAACCGGAGATGCTTCCGCCGGTTGAACAAGGTCCGCGTCCTCCGAATTGAGAGTGTGGCGCTCGATTCGCGCTGCGTTCACGAACGATCCTTCGGCAGTTTCCAGTGGCGCAGGCGGAGCGCGTTTCCAATGACGACAAGGTCTGACACTCCCATCGCCGCCGCGCAAAGGACCGGGCTCATGAACCCGAGCGCGGCGAGCGGAATACCGAGCGCGTTGTAGAAGAAGGCCCAGAAAAGGTTCTGCTTGATCGTGCGCAAGGTTGCGCGCGCCAGCCCGAGGCTTTCCGGAATCGCATCAATCTCCGAGCGCAGCAGGATGATGTCAGCGGCTTCACGGGCGACATCGCTGGCGCGGCTCACCGCGATTCCGAGGTCGGCCTGTTCAAGGGCCGGCGCGTCGTTGATGCCATCACCGACGAAGGCCACGCGCTCGCCGCGTTCTTGAAGTTGTTTCACGATGGCCGCCTTCTGCTCGGGGCGAACTTCCGCAAACAGTCCGAAGCGCGTGCATTGGCTCAATCCGAGTTCGTCGGCAATTGCCTGGGCGGTTTTTTCCGAATCGCCGGACACGATGTAGATGCCCAGGTTGTCCTTGTTGGCATTGCCAAGACGCTGGATGAGTTCCCTGGCCCCGGGCTTCAGCGAATCGCGCAGGGCGTAAACTGAGACCAGCCGGCCATCGATGCTCAACCCGATGACGGTCGCGCCGCGTTTCATCCATTCATCCGAGAACGACTGCGCAGCTTCGACAGGGATTCCTTCATCGACCAGCCAGCGGAGCGATCCGAGCTGGATCAAGTGAGGGTTGGTCTGCGGTTCGTGGAAGAGCGCCGAGATGCCGCGTCCGGGAAGTTCGGTGAAGTCTTTCAGTGAAAGGCGCTCGGTCGAGGTTTCTGCGATGGCTTTGCTCAACGGATGATTCGACATCGCGGTGAGTGAGGCGGCGAGCGGATCAAGTCGAGATGGGTCAAGGCTCGCACCCAGTTCCATGCGAAACGAATCGCGGGCGACAACCTTCGGACGGCCTTCGGTCAACGTCCCGGTCTTGTCGAACGCGATGGCGGTAATCGTGCCGGCCTTCTCCAGCGCCACGCCGTCGCGAATCAGAATGCCGCGTCGCGCCGCAGCGTTTGAGCCCGCCATGATCGCGACGGGCGTCGCCAAGCCCATCGCACACGGACATGCGATGATGAGCACCGAGGCTGCGGCAATGACGGCGGCGGCGAGCGCGGAGCTCGGCGGATGCGTCATCCAAAGATACTGACCAAGGAAGGCCGTCAGCCGATGCGCCTGCTCTGGCATCAGCCCCCACCAGAGGGCGGTCGCGATCGAGATGAGGACAACTATGGGGACGAAGACGTTGCTCACCCGATCGCCGAGGCGCTGGATGTTCGCGCGGCTGGATTGCGCCCGTTGCACGGCGGCAATGATGTGGGCGAGGGCGGTTTCCTCGCCGACAGAAGTGACGCGCTGCAACAGGCGTCCGTTTTGATTCACGGTGCCGGTGTAGAGAGTCGAGCCCGTCGCTTTCTCCACCGGCATTGATTCGCCGGTGAGCATCGATTCATCCACGGCGGAAGTTCCCTCGGTGACTTCTCCGTCGGTCGGTACGCGATCACCGGGCTTGAGAACTACAACGTCGCCAGGCTTCAGTTCGGAAATGTCCACGTCGACTTCGGCTCCGCGGGCGTCGAGGCGTCGCGCGGTCGCTGGCACGAGATTCATCAATGCCTTCAACGAGTCCGACGCCCGTGCGCTGACCCTGGCCTCCATCCAGTGCCCGACGCTGATCAGTGTGATGATGGCGGCGGCTTCCATGAAGTAGAGATGGCTCGCGCTATTCGCGAGCAAGGCCCAGGTGCTGTAGGCGAAGGCGGTGGTGGACCCGAGCGACACGAGCGTGTCCATGTTTGAGTTCCCGACCTTCAACTGATTCCAAGCGCCGCCATAGAACTGGAGCCCCGGCCCGAACTGAACGAGCGCCGCCAATCCAAATGACGCCCATCGATACCACGTTGCTCCGCCCAGGCCGAACAGCCATTCGCCGGCCATGAGGAGCGCGGTGGGGATGATGCCGAGCAGCGCGCTGTTGCTCCACAGGCTCTCGCGAGTGGAGGCTGGGCGAGAGTGATGACCATCCGTTGCGATTGCCGCCCTGGCTTCAAATCCCGCTTGCTGAACCGCTTTGATCACCGCCGGGATGTCCGTCGTCGCGCCAGCCTGCCAGCGGATGAGCGCATTCTTTTCTTGAAGGGAAACCGTGGCACTGCTGACGCCGGCGACGTTCTGAATCGCATCGGTGACGTGGCGCGCGCAATTGTTGCAGGTCATTCCCCCGACAGAGATCTCGCTGCGCTGGGCGGCGGGAGAGTCTTTGACTATTGAAGGGGCTGGCGCGTTTGTTTGCATTATTCAGGGGCGGAGGTCGTCGAAAATTTCGTTCGAGCAATGACCATGACTTTGACTACAGTGCGCAACCAAACACCAAAATGAAGTCGTGCCAAACCAAATTTGCCGCCGGGTTGATCGCCGCATGGACGATGCTGTCGCCGAGTTGTTCCGCGCAGGAGGCTGCGCTGCCGGGAAGGGAAGTCGCGCCGGGGGTTCGTGAGATCGGGCGCATCGCTCACCCGCGCATCACCGAAAGCTCCGGCGTCGTGGCGAGCCGGCAATTTCCCGGCATCCTTTGGACGCATACGGACGGCGGCGGACCGAAGAAGCAGGCGCTCTTCGCCATGACCCGCGATGGGGCATCGGCTGGAGAGTTTTTTGTCAGCAGCGTTGTCATCACGGATTGGGAGGACATCGCGGTCGATGATCAAAAGCATCTGTTCATCGGTGACATCGGGAACAACGACGCGAAGCGTTCGGAGCTGCTGGTGCATCAGATCGATGAGCCGAATCCCAAAGCGAACACAGGAGTCATTCATCCCACGCGCTCTTGGAGGCTCCGCTTTCCCGGAGCGCCGTTTGATTGCGAGAGCTTGTTCATCTGGCAAGGGCACGGCTACGTGGTCTCAAAGGTGTTCAAGGATTCTCGCGCCCAGATCTTTCGTTTCCCGCTGGCGGACGCCAGTGCTCCCGTCGTTTTGGAACTGGTCGCGACGACGAAGATCGAATCGCCGGTGACGGGCGCGGACATTTCGCCGGATGGCAGGCTCCTTGGGTTGGTCACGAAGTCCGGCGCGTTTGTCTACCGCATCGATGGCAACGTGTCGCGCGTCATCAAGGGGAAGCCGTTCGTGGCGAAGTTCCGGCATGAACACATTGAGGGCTGCACCTTTGTTCCCGAAGGTCTGCTGGCCACGGCGGAATCGCGCGAAATCTTCCTGTTCACGGACCCCGCCTTTCGCGGCAAGTAAGCTTCC
>CAMCCU010000089.1 GCA_945872975.1 Pedosphaera parvula Ellin514 | reverse complement strand
GTTAACTGCGTCATGCCGTTGAATGTCCTGATCGCTCCCGACAAGTTCAAGGGAACCCTGACCGCGCATCAAGCCGCCGAGGCCATCGCTCGCGGCTGGAGTTCAGCTCGCCCCCAAGATGTGCTCACCCTGCTCCCGATGAGCGATGGCGGCGATGGCTTCGGCGAGATCATCAGCGAGTTGATGGGAGCGCAGCTTCAGCAGACCAAAACTGTCGATGCCGCCCGCCGCCCGCTCGACACTTCCTGGTGGTGGCACGAGGAATCGAAGACCGCGATCATCGAGTCCGCGCGCATCATCGGTCTGGCCATGCTGCCTCACGGGAAGTTCCATCCATTCGAGCTCGATACCTACGGGCTGGGCGCGGTGCTTCACGCCGCCGCGAAACGCGGGGCCACGCGCTGCATCGTTGGCATCGGCGGGAGCGCGACCAACGATGGCGGATTCGGAATGGCGCGCGCTCTCGGCTGGCAATTTTTCAACACGCATGAGGAATCCGTCGTCCGGTGGACGGAACTCCACCATCTCTCCATCATCCGTCCGCCGCCGGAGATGAGTCTCTTCGACGAGCTCACCGTCGCCGTCGATGTGCAGAACCCGCTGCTCGGGCCGTCCGGCTGCACTCGAATCTACGGGCCACAGAAAGGGATCACTGAGTTCGACCTCCCGGAACGCTGCCTCGCGCGGCTCGCAACTGTGATGGAAACGGAGCTCCACATTTCCCACGCTCTTACCCCTGGAGCGGGTGCTGCCGGCGGTCTTGGCTACGGCTTGATGAGTTTTCTCGGCGCGAAGATGGAGCCGGGAATTGGCATGTTTGAACGCCACGCGCGCCTCTCGGATCGGGTGAAAAGTTCTCAGCTTGTGCTCACGGGCGAAGGCGCGCTGGACGAGCAAACGCTGATGGGCAAAGGCGTCGGCGAGATCGCGAACGTCTGCCAGCGACACGCCGTGCCGTGCATCGGGCTCGCTGGAGTGGTTCCGGAACCGGAGAAGGCGAAGGCGAAATTTGCTGCGACCTACGCGTTAACCCCTGGCTTCACGGACAAGGAATCTGCGATGCGCGAGCCGGCTGTCTGGCTGGAGCGGCTTGCGACGAAAGCCGCGCAGTCTTGGGCTTGAACTGTCCGCTCAGTGCATCTCAACGTCGCAGGTGCCGATGCCGCCGCGATAGAAGTTGAACTGCACGTTTGGATGCTCGGCAAGCAGTGACATCGGAACCGCAGCATCGGCGATTCGATTGGCTATCATCCACGTCGTGAGGCGCTGTCCGAATGGATTGTCATGCTTGCCCGCGTGCCAGATCGAAACCTTCTCCGCCTTCCACGTTTCCACCGGGCCGACGCTGATCGCCTTGGTCGGAACCATCGAGATGTTTCCGCCGCCCGAGGTGCGGGCGTTCTGCGCGATGGTCAGCGGATGCAGCTCCACGACACGCGTGGCCAGCTTGCGATACTCGGCGGCGGTCGGCGGAGAGTTCTTGAACTTCCCACGTCGCGGCAGCGGATCATTGAACGCCCAATGCTTCACATCGCCCTGTCCGCCCTGCATCACGGCGCAGCGCACGCCGTTCCAGCTCTCGCGATACGCGAGCGTGTCGGCCTTGGGGAAGTGCAGGTTCGCATCCGGCATACGCAGCTCGCGGCGGATGCGGTTGAAGCACATCTCTCGATCCGCGCGCTCAAAGGACAGCGGATGCGTCGCCGGAACTTCGCGGCCAGTCGCCACATCAAACCACTCGTCCATGCCCCAGAAGTGTGCCGAGCGCAGGCTGAGTCCGAGCTCATTCACCAGACGCGCGACCAGCGGAAGCTGTTCCGTCGGGCCGATCGGGCCGCAGATACCGACCGGATTATCCTCCGTCGATTGCTTCCAGGCGGTGATGTATTCGAGCGCTTCGGCGAGATAGAAATCTTCGAGCGTGTCGTAGAAGACCACTTTGAACCCAGGCCGCGACAGCTTGAGCATCCGCTCTGGCGTAAGCTCGGCGGCCGCCTGGATGATGTCGTTGTCGAGCGTGGTGTAGTCCCACCAGTCCGGGGAGATCGAGCTGAGTTTGCGTGGCATAGGAGAAGTAAATCAGTGAGTCAGTGAGTGGGTAGTCAGCCGCGAGAATTAAGTCCTCGCTCGTAAGCCGCGTTGACGAGGCAGTCCTTCCCGAGCACTTCCGCCAGCGGATCGATCTCCGCCGAGCTGAAGCCGAGATGCAGATGACGCCGCCAACCTTCTGCGCGCCGGAAGCGCTTTGACATCTTTCCGACCGCCATCGACATCTCGTCCATCGCGATGAGATACGAATCCATGCCCTGGCTCTCGTCGAGCCACGCCTTCTGGCTGATATGCGCGGCGAGCGCCTCGCGCTTGAGGGCGTGGACGCCGGTGGTGTTCACGAACGCGCCGGGGACAATCCTCCGACGCAAGCCATCACGCAGTCCGTGGGGCATCGCGTGATAAACCGTGACGTCGCCCGGGATCGAAGCGCGCTGTGGCGTGGTCTTGAAGTTCGGCATCCCACGCGAAAACGCCGCCGTCACCGCCAGTCGGTTCGTGTTCGTATGGTCCTCCATGTAGTCCTGCGGCGAATGCGTGAGGACGACCGCCGGCTTCACGTCGCGAATTACCGCGGCCAATCGGCGCAGCGTTTTCACTTCGTAGAGAATCTCCAGGTCATCGCACATTGGCGGATGCCAGTGCGCTCCGAGAATCTTCGCCGCCCGCTTTGCTTCAACGCGCCGGACCAATCGCGTCTTGGCCGCGCTGAACTCCACGCTGCCGAGGTTGCCGCTGGAAACATTGAGGTAATGAATCTCCCAGCCCGCGCGCTTCAGCAGCAGAAGCGTGCCCGCCATGCAGAACTCAATGTCATCCGGATGTGCGGCAATGGCGATGGCGGAGGGCATTCGCTTAATGCTTCTTGTGCGCGTGCCGGTCCGCCGAATGGTCGGCGGCGAAGATGACTTCGTGCGTGCGCAGCGCATGGGCGAGACTGGTCAGCGGCATGTCCTGGCCGGCGTTCAGCGCGGTGAAGAACGCCTCAAACTGCGTTTGATACGGGTGGTCGGAGACATCGCCCGAGTCGAGCATCTTGAGGGACAGCTCGCTCCATTTGTTTTTGTTCAAGCCGCCGAGCTGAGTCGAGTGAAACTTGTTGTCGAGCAGGCTGCCTTCGCTCCCAACGAGGTGAACGTGAAAGTAATACGGCTGGAGGCAGTCGATCACCGAAGCACACTTGCCCACGCGACCGTCCTTGAACTTCAAGATGGTGACGCTCGTTGTCGGGTATTCGTATTTCGCGAAGTCGCGATTGGTCGAATGGGTCGAGTAGGAGCTCACCGTCTCGACATCCGATCCCATGCAGAGCAGGAGCGCATCGAGCGCGTGGCAACCTGCCGAGAGCAGACTGCTGCCGCCGGCGTCCTTGCGCGTGTTCCAGCGGAACTGTCCATACCACGGCCCGATCCCGTGATAGTAATCGACTTCGCCGTAATGAATCTTCCCGAGCAGACCGCGATCAATGACCGACTTGATGGTGAGGAACTGGCTGGAGAAACGGCACTCGAAACAAACGCACACCTTCACGTCCGCATCCTGAACCGCCTGCTGGATGGCGAGGCAATCCTCCCAGTTCAGCGCCAGCGGCTTCTCGATGATCAGATGCTTGCCAGCCTTCGCAGCAGCCACGGCGTGCTTCGCATGATCCTGCGGATAGCTGCAAATCGAGACGGCATGGATGTCCGGGTCCTTGAGCATCTCCTCCACGCTGGAGTAACATTTGATTGGGCTGCCATGTTGCGCGCTGACCTGTGCGGCATCCAGTGGCCGCGAAGAACAGACGGCGGTGACGCGCGCGTGAGGCGTGGCGTTGATGGCGGCGATGTGGGCGGTGGCAACCCAGCCGTAGCCGATGATGCCGACGTTGTAGCGTTTAGAACTCATAACAGCAGAAGCAGATGAATGAATGAACGCGATGGCAAACCTTCCCGACCTCAAAGTCAAAAGAAAACCCGCCCGCTCGCGATGTTCAAGCGGCGGCGCTGTTTTCCGCTTTGCACTTTCGCGACCTGCTTTCTACTCTTCTGAGCATGTCAGATTTTAATGTGAAATACGTGGCGCACCTCGCGCGGCTCAGCCTCACAGCGGAGGAGGAACAGAAGTTCGGTGCGCAGCTCGGCCAGGTGCTCGGCTACATTGAGAAGCTCAAGGAAGTAGATGTCAGCCAGGTCGAGCCCACCGCGCACGCCGTCCCGCTCGTCAACGTCACGCGCCCCGATGTCGTCCGCCCGTCGCTGCCGAACGAAGACGCGCTGCGAAACGCGCCACTGAAATCCAACGGTCTGTTCGTGGTGCCCAAGATCGTGGAGTAGCACCACCACCTCGCTGCCACTCCATCCCACTGTCTTTTTCCCATGCTGAATAGCCTTACCATCTCTGAACTCGCCGCGAAGCTCGCCAAACGCGAAACGTCCGCGCGCGAAGTGACACAAGCCTGCCTCGACCAAATCCAGCGCGTCGATGGAAGCATCCACGCTTTCCTCAGCTACGATGCGCCGGACGCGCTCGCGCAGGCGGACGCTGCGGACCAAGCCATCGCCGCCGGTGCCACGCGCGCCGAGCGACCGTTGCTCGGCGTCCCGATTGCATTGAAGGACGTTCTCGCCGTGAAGAATCAGCCGCTCGGTTGCGCCTCGAAGATTCTCGCGAAGTTCACCTCGCCCTACGACGCCACCGTCGTCGAGAAGCTCAAGGCTGCCGGCGCGATTGTCTTCGGGCGATTGAACATGGATGAGTTCGCGATGGGCAGCTCGACTGAGAATTCTGCTTACGTCACCACGCGCAATCCGTGGGACACGTCGCGCATTCCCGGCGGTTCCTCCGGCGGTTCTGCCGCTGCGGTTGCGGCGGATGAATGTCTCGCCACGCTTGGCAGCGACACCGGCGGCTCCATCCGCCAGCCCGCTGCGCTCTGCGGCTGTGTCGGGCTTAAGCCAACCTACGGCCGCGTCTCTCGCTACGGCCTCGTCGCCTTCGCGTCGTCGCTCGATCAGATCGGTCCGTTCACGAAAGACATCCGCGACGCCTCCACGATTCTTAGCGTGATCAGCGGACGCGATGAGCGCGATTCCACCAGCGTTCCCGAGCCGGTGCCCGATTACACCGCTGCGCTGACCGGCAACATCAAGGGACTCAAGATCGGTCTGCCGAAGGAATACTTCATCGGCGGTCTCGATAAGGAAGTGACCGACGCGGTCAACGCCGCCGTGAAGCAGTTGGAGAAGCTCGGCGCGGAGATCGTCGAGATCTCGCTGCCGCACACCGACTACGCCGTCGCCGTTTACTACATCATCGCGACCGCCGAAGCCTCCGCGAACCTCGCGCGCTTCGACGGCATTCGTTACGGTCTGCGCGTGGATGGCGCGGACCCGATCGAGCTCTACAGTAAGACGCGTGGCGCAGGCTTCGGCCCGGAAGTGAAGCGCCGCATTATCCTCGGCACCTACGTGCTGAGCAGCGGTTACTACGACGCGTATTACCTGCGCGCGCAAAAAGTCCGCACGCTCATCCGCCAGGATTTCCTGAAGGCGTTCGAGAAGGTGGACCTCGTCGTGACGCCGACCACGCCGACGCCGGCGTTCAAGGCGGGCGAGAAGTCGGACGACCCGATGCAGATGTATCTCTCCGACATCTTCACCATCTCGTGCAACCTCGCGGGGATCCCGGGCGTCAGCCTGCCGTGCGGCTTCTCGACGAATCCGAAACTTCCCATCGGCCTGCAACTGCTCGGCAAACCTTTCGGCGAAGAAACTCTCCTGCGCGCCGCACATGCCTACGAGCAATCGACGGCGTGGCACAAGGAACGTCCGAATCTCTGAGTCGAAATCCAATTCCCATTTATGGCCACGTATCTGTACGAAACGATTCCAACGAACCCGAAACAGAAGCCGCGCCGCTTCGAAGTCGTGCAGAAGATGAGTGACTCCGCGCTCAAGACAGATCCTGAGAGCGGCCTGCCGGTCCGCCGCATCATCACGGGCGGCAGCGGCTGGATTACTCACGGCACCAGCATCCTCTCGATGAAATCTCCGCGCCGGGGGAGGTGAACCTTGCGCCGTTCGCGCCGGGTTTTCGGTCCTGATTCCGCCTATGAAGATTGCGCTCGCCTCGGATCACGCCGGGTTCGAATACAAGGAAGCCATCCACGAATGGCTCACGGCGCATGGCCATGCGGTGAAGGACTTCGGCACGTCCAACAATGCCTCGGTGGATTATCCAGACTTCATCCGACCGGCGGCGGAAGCGGTCGCGCGCGGTGAATACGAGCGCGGGATTGTACTCGGTGGCTCCGGCAACGGCGAGGCCATCGTCGCCAACAAGGTTCGAGGAGTGCGCTGCGGCTTATGTTGGAGCGAAGAATCGGCCCACCTCAATCGACAGCACAACGACGCAAATGTTCTTTCGCTCGGCCAGCGCATGATATCGCGCGAACTCGCCCTGCGCATCGTGGAGATTTGGCTGACGACTCCATTCGAGGGCGGACGTCACCTCGGGCGCATCCGCAAGATTGAAGGCTGAGCAGTCGTCACGTCTTCGCAGATTCCAACACCTTCGCTGCGTCATCCACCGGCTCATAGCCCAGCAACTTCTGCGCGTTGCTGATGTCCCAGAATCGCCCGGTGTTGTTCGACACGCCGAAAAACACATCGAAGGGAATGTCGGTCTGGAGCGATTTCACGAGGAGTTGGACGAAATCCCGCGGGCTGCACCATTCGCGCTGGACGTCACCTGGCTTGCGCAATAACTCGCTGTCATACGCTTGGAACCAGCACAGTCGGATCACAATCATCGACATCCCATGTTTGTCCGAGTAGTGCCGGGCCAGCGCCTCACCGAACATTTTCGTGCAGGCATAAACGGTCCACGGGCGTGCGGGCATGTCTGGCGTCACCCATTCGCCTTTCGGATAGTAGAGGACTGTCTGACCGGTGCTGGTGAACACGACCTTCTTCAAGCCAGCTTGGCGCGCTGCTTCGAACGCGTTGTAAACACCTTCAAGGTTTACCGGGAGCAATCGCGTGTGGAAGTCGTCCTCGTCGGAAATCGCCGCCAGATGAACCATCGCCGTCACCCCATCGCAGGCTCGACGAATTGCGTCCAAGTCCCGGATGTCCGCCTGCACAAACTCGTCGTCGCCCATCAACTGAATGGACTTCAACGGCGCGGCATCCAGCAGCCGAAGCGCGTAATGCTCCCGCAGCAGGGGAACGATTTCCTTTCCCACTCGCCCGCCCGGACCGGTGATCAGAATGCGTTCTCTCATCTCAAGCCGGCCAGCACGCCCGATAGAATAACGCAGCCGCCACGCCGCCGAGGATCGGCCCCACAATAGGCACCCACGCGTAGCTCCAGTCGGATCCGCCCTTGCCGGCGATCGGCAGCAGAGCGTGGGCGAGTCGCGGCCCCAGATCGCGCGCAGGATTGATCGCATAACCCGTCGGACCTCCCAGCGACACGCCGATTCCCAACACCAGCAACCCGACGAGCAATGGCCCAAGCCCTGTGTTCAAGCCGTGATCGGGGCTTAGGTTCGCCGGAGTCAGAATCGCCAGGCCGCCGAGAACGAGAACGAACGTCCCGATGATCTCCGTGATCAAGTTCGCGATGGGGTTGAGAACCGCCGGTGTCGTGCAGAACGCGCCGAGCTTCGCGCCTGCGTCCGGCGTCTCCCGCCAGTGCGGCAGATAGGCGAGCCATACAATGATCGCTCCGACAAACGCGCCCGCCATCTGCGCCGCGATGTAGCCAGGGACGTCGGTCCATGCGAATTTTCCAATCGTCGCCATGGCGATCGTGACCGCAGGATTCAAGTGGCCTCCGCTGAAACCTCCGACGCAGTAAACAGACAGCGCCACCGCCAGCCCCCAGCCCGTGGCGATCACCATCCAGCCCGAGTTGTGGCCCTTGGACTTGTTGAGGACAACATTCGCCACCACGCCGTCGCCGAGTACGATTAACAATGCTGTGCCGATGAATTCCGCCAAAAGTTTGTTCATTCGCTTTGGGTCACTGACTGAATTTACTGCGCGGTCCAGCCACCATCGATCAAGAGGTCCGTGCCGGTGATGAATCCGGCTTCCTCCGAGCAGAGATAGAGCGCCAGCTTGCCGATCTCGTCGACATGCCCCCAGCGTCCCGCCGGAATCTTCGCGATGAACTGCGCGTTTGCCTCCGCGTTCTGAATGATCGGCGTGTTCATCTCCGTGGCAAATGGTCCCGGGCTAATCCCGTTCACCGTGATTTTCTCCGGTGCCAGTTCGAGCGCGAGCGCCTTGGTGAAGCCGAGCAAGCCGGCCTTGCTCGCGCAATACGCGGTGCGAAGCGGCAGCGCCACATGGCTCATGATGGAGGTCATGTTGATGATGCGCCCGTAGCCGCTTCCCTTCATCTGCGGCACGAACGCGCGGCACAGAAGGAAGATGCTCGTGAGGTTCGTGTCGATGATCGCCCGCCACTCCGTCAGCGTGAAATCCGTGACTGGCTTGCGGATATTGATGCCGGCATTGTTGATCAGGATTTGAATCGTGCCCATTGGCCCGGCGACATTGTCAGCCAGCCGCTTGACCTGCTCCTCGCTCGTCACGTCCGCCACGAAGACGTGTGCCTCGCCTCCGAGTCGACGGCATTCCACCGCCACCGCTTCCAACTGTTCGCGGTTCCGTGAAACCAGCGCCACCTTCGCCCCGGCCTCAGCGAGCGCGAGCGCCATCGCCTTGCCCAGACCTTTGCTTGCGCCGGTGATGACTGCGGCTTTGCCTGATAATTTCTTTTCGCTCATGTGCGTCAGGGGATGGGTTTCAGTTTGATGTTCTTGAACCAGCAGGGGCTGCCATGATCCTGCAGCCCGATGTAGCCGCGTTGAGGATGATTCTTGAAGGCGATGTCGAACTTGTGTGCGCTGCCATCGGGACGCTTGTTCTGGTCCACGAACAATTCCATGTCGGCGCGAGTTACCGGGTCGCCATTCAAAAGAACTTCGATGCGATGCCCGATGCACGCGATCTCCATCTGGTTCCATTCCCCGGCGGGCTTCATGGAGTTCTTCACCGGTTTCACGAGGTCGTAAATCGCGCCCGTGTCGTGGAAGCCGGCGTCTTTGGTGTCATCGATCGCGATCTCGATTCCGTTGAAGCCGACATCCTTCCCCGGTCGAGGCTCCAGCGACGCAGTCCGGACAAACACGCCGCTGTTGCAGCGCGGGCTGATCTTGAAATCCAGCTTGAGCACGAAGTTCGACCACTGCTGCGTGTGGACCAGCATGTAGTGTCCGCTCTTGTGCGGTTGCAGGCTTCCTTGTTCCACCGCCGTGCGACTAGGTTTCCCTTCACTCGTCATCCAGCCATTGGTCGTCGCGCCGTCGAACAATAATATCCAGCCATCCCGCGCTTCGGACTCGGTGAGAGTGTTATCCGCCGCGTTCAGAGCGCCGGTGATCACCAATAGTAACAACGCTCCGCATGTCGAACCGCAGTCGCGGAAACATCGGACCGCACGGAATCTTTTCCACCAGCTCATCAGGTTCGAAATCATTTGTGCCTCTGCGATTCGTGGGACGCCCCTTTATTCCGCCGTCGCGCAGTGCTGGCAAGGTCAAACGGCTCAAACGCCCTCGAGCAAACCAGCGAATCACGCCGGTCGCTGAATGGCTGATTGAATAAACCACCGTCAATCCGGGTCTTCATGCAGCGTGCATAGAGTGGTTGCGGCGCGCAGTGAGCTCGCTGAAATCAGCTGCTCATGGTGACAGATTTGGGACCGATGAAGACGTATATGAAAGTGATGACGAGAATTCAGCCGAAGAGCTGCCGGAAGTGGTTGGGCGCGTTTACGCTGATTGAGCTGCTCGTGGTCATCGCCATCATTGCGATCCTAGCGGGGATGCTGCTCCCGGCCCTTTCCAATGGCAAGGAGGCGGGCCGTCGCATCGCCTGCGCCAACGGTCTCAGGCAGCTTGATCTCGGCCTCACCATGTATGCCGACGACAACGAAGGCCGCTACACGCCCCGGCAGGCACCCTACTGGATGACTCGTCTCCAGCCGTACTATCAGGATCTCCGCCTGCTTGTGTGCCCGACAGATTTCCAGCAATCGCCAACGCCCGGAACCGCTCCGGACAGCGCGCCGCGCAGCTACGTCATCAATGGTTGGAATGATTTTTTCCACAGCACGCTTCCCTCCACCAACTTCGATCGGTTCATCGCCCACGACTGGGCTGATGGCATGCCGGAATCCGCCGTGCGCGCTCCTTCCGATACGATCACGTTCGGCGAGAAGCTTTCCGAGAATACCCACAAGCACATGGACCTCCTGATCGATGCCGGTGACGACACGAGCAAGATCGAAGAGGGACGTCACTCACGCGGCGGCGGCAGCATCACTTCCGGCGGGTCCAACTATGCGTTCGTGGATGGCAGTGTGCGTTTTCTCCGTTACGGCAGAGCGGTGTCGCCGGTCAATCTCTGGGCCGTCACGGATCAATGGCGCACCAACGCGGCCACTTCGAAACCGTAATTGGTTCTTCGTTCGCCACGAACCATTCAAGAGCCCTCGAACTATTTTCGACGACAGACCGCTCGCGCGGAGGCCACCGGTTCCGTCAGATTCGCCGAAGCCCAGTCCAAGGCTTCCATCCTGTCCGCCATCGAACCACCTTCCAGATGGACCCTTCCGCGCACCCGGACCAGTCGCGCCTCTCCAAAGACGGCGAGAACCACTGCGTCTTCGTCACCCACCACGTCGTTCAATCGATTCTTCATGCGAGCCATCTTGAGCTGGACGGTCGGACATTGGCGGGGGCACCCGTAAAATTTCTCAAACTAAATCCAGCGCCGGTGTCGCCTCTTGTGTTCGGCGGGAGCGCTGGTCTAGCTTACTTGGAAATCATGTGGCAGTTGTTCAAAGAGTTCCTGCTCTTTCTTCGGCAGGAAAAGAAGTGGTGGCTCATCCCGCTGGTCGTCCTGCTGCTCATTCTCGGAGCCGTTATTGTGTTTAGCACAGGCAACGTGCTCGCCCCGCTGATGTATCCCTTCATGTGAGGCATATCCTCGGCATCTCGGCCTTCTACCACGATTCCGCCGCCGCTCTGCTGCGCGATGGAACGATCGTGGCCGCCGCACAGGAGGAACGTTTCTCCCGCAAGAAGAACGACGAACGTTTCCCGGCGCGCGCCATCGAGTTCTGCCTGAAACACGCCGGGTTCAACGCCGCGCAACTCGACGCCGTCGTCTTCTACGACAAGCCGATCACCAAGTTCGCGCGCATGTTGGAATCGTATCTCGCTGTCGCGCCGTTTGGGTTCGCGACATTTCCGCGCGTCATCCCTACGTGGCTTGGCGAGAAGCTGAACCTGCGCAAGACCATCCGCGACGAACTACCGGGCTTGCGAAAGGATTGTCAGGTTCTCTTCACCGAACATCACCACGCTCACGCCGCCAGCGCGTTCCATCCCTCGCCGTTCGATGAGGCGGCGATTCTCACTGTGGACGGCGTCGGAGAATGGGCCACGACGACCATTGGTCGGGGCAAGGGCGATTCGATTGAGATGCTGACGGAACTACGCTTCCCGCACTCGATCGGGTTGCTTTACTCGGCGTTTACGGCGTATTGCGGGTTCCCCATCAACTCCGGCGAATACAAGCTCATGGGCCTCGCGCCTTATGGTGAGCCGAAGTTTGTCCGTGCCATCTACGAGCATCTCATCGACGTAAAGCCGGACGGTTCGTTCTGGCTGAACCTCGACTACTTCGATTTCCTCCGCAGCTTCCGCATGGCGAACGAGAAATTCCACGCGCTCTTCGGCGGACCGCCGCGCGAGCCCGGAGCTCCAGTCGAGCAACGGCACATGGACGTCGCGCGGTCCATTCAGGTCGTGACGGAGGAGATCATGCTCAAGCTCGCGCGCCATACTCGCGAACTGACCGGGCTGCCCAATCTGTGCATGGCCGGCGGCGTTGCGCTGAACTGCGTGGCGAACGGATTGATTCTGCGCGAACGCATCTTCGAACGCCTCTGGATTCAACCGGCGGCGGGCGATGCCGGCGGGGCGCTCGGCGCGGCGATGGCCGTAGCCGCCGACGTGAGGAGGCGGAAGGACGGTTCTGCGTCCGAAGAGTCCGCCTCCTCACGTCGTCGGCTACAAAGTCAGACGGACTCCATGCACGGTTCGCTCCTTGGCCCTGAGTTCACGCCGTCAGAGATCGAAGCGGTGCTGAAGTCGCATCGCGCCGTTTACCAGCGTCTCGATGACTCCGCACTGCTGCGGCGAACGGTTGAACTGCTCCAGCAGGAGAAGGTGATTGGCTGGGTGCAAGGTCGTATGGAGTTCGGCCCGCGCGCGCTGGGCAATCGTTCCATCCTCGGCGACCCGCGCTCCATCAAGATGCAGTCGGTGATGAATCTCAAAGTGAAGTTCCGCGAATCGTTTCGGCCGTTCGCGCCCATCGTCCTGCGGGATCGTGCCGCGGACTATTTCGAGATGGACTGCGATTCGCCCTACATGCTGCTCGTCGCGCCGGTTCGGGAATCATTGCGCAAGCCCGTCGCTGGCTCTGCGACTGGACTGGATCGGCTGAAGCAACTGCGTTCCACGATTCCGGCGGTGACCCACGTTGATTTCTCGGCGCGCATCCAGACCGTCGATGACACCCGCAACCCGCGCCTTCATGCGCTGCTGAAGTTGTGGGAGCAGGCGACGGGCTGTGCCGTGTTGGTGAACACGTCGTTCAACGTGCGCGGCGAACCCATCGTCTGCACACCGGACGACGCGTATCGCTGCTTCGTAAATACCGCGATGGACTATCTCGTCATCGGGAACTTCCTGCTCGAACGTTTCGCTCAACCGCAGCAGCCGGTAGCGACGACCTTCGAGCGCGTGCTGGACTGACCCATGAAACTGAAGCTCAAAGAAGATCCGAAGGAATGGTTCAAGTTCACCGCCGTGATGGCGCTGGTCGTGGTCGTGGTGACCGCGCTGTTGATTCGCTCAAAAATATTCTCGCCGATCGCGCTGGTGTTCGTGGGCGTCCTTCTTCACTTCACGCTCATCACCTGCTATGTGCGGCCGGCGTGGTTTCGCGGCTTCTATCGCGCAGGGATGACCGTGACCTTCCGGATCGGCCAGGTGATGGGCTTCGTCTGGTTGACCCTGTTCTTCTTGCTCATCCTCACGCCGCTGGGATTGCTGCTGCGCGTGATGGGAAAAGATCTCTTGAAGATTAAGCGGTCGCCGGGAGCCACGAGCTACTGGAATGTTTCCCGTCCACCGGGTCCGTTCGACCGGATGTTTTGAGCGAAGCTTTTTGTTGCCTCACGCAAAGAACGCCAAGTTCGCAAAGAGAAATACTGTGAGGATTAAAAACGGGGCCGCGAATGGCGCAATCTTGCGTTACGACCTTAGTGTCCTTGGCGTGAGAACCTTCTCCTACGCCTTCTCCACCGTCACCTGCGCGTTGTAGTCCGGCACTCCGCCAACAGTGTCTACGACGCCGCGGCGGATGAGGTGGTTCGCTTCCGGCCAGTGAACTTGCAGGTTCCCACGCGCGATCGGCGCGAAGAAAACGCGGGCTTCCATTGTTCCCAGATCGTTCTTGAGCGTCACGCGGTCGCTGTTGCGCAGATGCAGCGCGGCGGCGTCCTCGGGATTCATGAACACCGCGTCGCGCGCGGCTCCGGTGAGAGGATCAATCTC
>CAMCCU010000088.1 GCA_945872975.1 Pedosphaera parvula Ellin514 | reverse complement strand
CGCCACACCAACGAGCCAGTAGTAGGTGGAACCCTGTTCAATCGCCGCTTTCAACAGCAGAAACTTCCCGAAGAACCCGGCCAGCGGCGGAACGCCCGCGAGCGAGACCATCGCCAGCGTCATCGCTCCAGCCAGCAAGGGAGAGCGTTGATTCAAGCCGGCCAGCCCGCTGATGTCCTCGATGTCCGTTGCGCGCAGCACGACCGAGATGACGGTGAACGCGGCGAGCACGGTGAACAGATAGCCACTGAGATAGTAGAGAACCGCGACCTTGCCGGCCTCGCTCATCGCCGCCACGCCGAGCAGCAGGAAGCCGCCGTTCGCGATGCTGGAGTAGCCGAGCAGACGTTTGAGATTGCGCTGCGGAATGGCGCACAGGCTGCCGTAGAGAATCGTGATGGCCGACATCGCCATCAGCAGCCCCTTCCAGCGCACGATGAATTCCAGCGGCAGGGCGCTGAACAGGACGCGCATCAGAAGGATGAGTCCGGCGGCTTTGGAACCCACGGCGAGGAAGGCCGTCGCGGGCGCAGGCGAGCCTTGATAAACATCGGGCGCCCAAATCTGAAACGGGAACGCGGCGATCTTGAAGGCAAGGCCGCTGATCACGAGAAGCAGGCCGAGCAGGAAGAGCGGCTTGTCGGCGAGGCTCATGGCTTTCGCCGAGAGCTCCGTAAAGTTCATCGTGCCGGACGTTCCAAAGACGAGCGCAATGCCATACACCATGATGGCGGAGGAGAGGCCGCCGAGAATCAGGTACTTCACGCCGGCTTCGAGGGAGGCGACGCGGTTCCGCTCGAAGCTGGTGAGGATATAGAACGTCACCGTGATGAGCTCGATGGAGACGAAGAGCATCGGGAAGTCTTTCGCGGAAGCGGCGAACATCATTCCAGCCAGGGCGATGAGCGTGAGGCTGTAGAACTCGGAGATGCCGCTCTGAATCCGAGGTGCGAACTCTGCCGACATCAGGAGGACAATCACCGCCGCGAGAAGGAAGAAGCGCTTGAAGAACAGCGCGGGGAGATCCATGACGATATTATCGCCGAGCGAAGGCAGCGTGATGTGAAAGGGCGTGGTGCCGACGGTGAACGTGGCGTTCACCGGCAGCCAGAAGTAGCTGGCGACGAGGATTGCACCAGCGCCGAGGGCGGCGACGTAGCCGAGCTTGCGCTTGTTCTCGGCGGGCAGCCACAAATCGAGCAGCAGGATGCCGAAGGCCAGCACCAGCACGGCGATTTCCAGACTAATCAGAGCGGTGTTCATCAGGATGAAGTATCAGATTCAAATGCCCATTCACTTCGCCTGCGCGGTCTGCACTTTGGCTTCCGGCGCCTTGGTGGCGGTCGCCATCTTCACGATGGCTTCGGCGCTGGGCTTAATCTTGTCCGTGAGCAGACGCGGCCAGAAGCCGAAGACCATGAGCGCGGCGAGCAGGAGCACGAACGGCGTCTTGCGCCAGAGCATGGCGTCCTGAACGTCGTTCCACTTTTCCGAAAGTTCACCATGCAGCACGCTCCGAACGGCGCGCAGCATGTAGATCGCGCCAATCACCAGACCGCCCCATGCCGCCGCCACGACGAACCATTGCGCGTGGCCGAACGATGCCTTCCACGCACCGAACATCACGCTGAGTTCGCCGACGAAGTTAGCAAAGCCCGGCAGACCACAGCCGGCCATCATTGCCATGACGAGCGCAGCGCCGATGAACGGAAGTTTGCGGAGCAGCCCGCCCATCTCGTCCATGTTCAGCGTGTTCGTCTGCGTACGGATGTAACCGCTGAGCGCGAAGGTCAGCGCGGCGAGCAATCCGTGCGCGATCATCACGACCACCGCACCGGTCACGCCGATGAGGTTCAGGCTCGCGATACCAAGGAAGACGAAGCCCATGTGAGCGACAGAGGAGTTGCCGATGAGCTGGTTCAAGTCGCGCTGGCGCATCGCCACCCAGCCGCAATACAGAATGTTCCCGAGGCAGAGCAGCGCGAGGACGTTCAGCCATTGCTTCGCGCCTTCGGGCATCAGCGGCAGCGCGATGCGGAGCAGACCGTAGAGACCAAACTTCTTCAGCACTCCGGCGTGGAGCATCGCGGTCGCCGTCGGAGCCGCGCCGTAGCCGAGCGGCGCCCAGGTGTGGAATGGCCAGAGCGAAACGAGAATGCCGAAGCCGAACATGAGCAGCGGGAAGATGAAGTGCTGCGCGTTCGCGGCCATCGGGTTGGCCTTGAAGTATTCGGTGAGCGCGACGATGTCGAAGGTGCGCTGCGCCGCCGGCACCTGGAGATAGAGGCCGATCAGGCCAACCAGCGCGATGAGCGCTCCGGCGCTGAGATAGATCGTGATGTTGTAGGTCGCGTAGTTCTTGTTTTCGCCCCTGCCCCACACGCCAATCATGATGAAGGTCGGGATGAGCGCGAACTCGTGGAACGCGTAGAAGAAGAAGAGGTCGAGCGACGCGAATGCGCCGAGGATGCCGCCGGTCATCACCATGAGCAGCAGGTAATAGAGCTTCTCGTTCGTTTTGATTTCCCACGACACGCACGCCGCCGCGAACGCCACGATGGCGCCCATGAAGATCAGCCCGACGTTGATGCCGTCCACGCCGACGAAATAGTTGATGCCGAGCGATTCCACCCAAGGAATGCGCTGGATGAACTTGTAGCCGCCGACGCCAACCTCAGCGGCCTCGTAGCCGAGAAACATCTTCGTGGCGATCAGGAGTGAACCGAGCGTGGCCAGGAGCGCGACGCCGCGGATGGCCACGCGGTAGTCGCGCGGCATCAGCAAAATCACCAGCGCGGCGAGAAAGGGAAGGAGGATGATCGAGGTCAGCATGGGGTCGAAGAAGATCCAAACACCAAGATCCAAACACCAGACAAACACCAACCGCTGACATCCAACAGCGATACGCTTGGAGCTTGGAGCTTGGAGCTTCTCTGGTGTTTGGAGCTTGGAGCTTGGTGTTTCATCAGGCTATTTCAGCGCGAAAAGGAGTACGAGAACCAATCCCGCCACGAACAGGAACGCGTAGGTCTGGAGATTGCCGGTCTGCACGAGACGCAGGGCGCGGCCGACGATTTCCGTCGAGCCATGCAGGCCGCGCACGCCGAGGCCGGCGATGATCCAGCGGTCGAACCAATTGGCGAGGCGCGAGACGGCTTCGTGCGTGATGGCAATCAGGCCGGAGTAAATCTCGTCGAAGTAGAAGCGGTCGCGCATGGCGCGGGAAAGGAAGCCGAGCTTTTCGGGCAGCGGATCTTTCTCGGCGTTCGCGTAGATGCCATAGGCTAGGGAGAACCCAAAGATGGTCGCCCCCAGACCGACCAGCGCAGCCAGCGGCGCGTGGCCGAAGGGAGCGAACATGGTTTCGAGGAAGTTC
Source organism: Pedosphaera parvula Ellin514 (assembly GCA_945872975.1). Classification (GTDB taxonomy): domain Bacteria; phylum Verrucomicrobiota; class Verrucomicrobiia; order Limisphaerales; family JADJPG01; genus JADJPG01. Next base: position 10,467 of record CAMCCU010000088.1, on the reverse strand, counting down.
CCGTGATGCGCAACTGCTTCCGGCGCGAGCTGACGACCGAGGAACAAATCAATACCCCAGAAGCCCGCGAGCACGGTGGGCACGGTGAGGATGACCAGCGGCCATGCCATGACTTTCGGCGATTCATGGGCGTGGTCGGCGTGATCTGAACGGTTCGCGCCGAAGAAGGTCACGAGAACCAGCCGCGACATGTAGAACGTGGTGAGCAGCGCGACCAAGGCGGCGATGATGAACAAGAACACGCTGTGTTCAGAGGCAGTCGCGAGAACAGCGTCCTTCGAGTAGAAGCCACTCAAGGGCGGCACACCGCAGAGCGCGAGCGTTCCGAGGAGGAAGGTCCAGAAGGTCACCGGCATCTTTTTCTTCAGCCCGCCCATGTGCCAGATGTCCTGTTCGTGATGGCACGCGTAGATGACGGAGCCGGCACCGAGGAAGAGCAGCGCCTTGAAGAAGGCATGCGTGGTGAGGTGATACATCGCGGCGGTCGGGCCGGTCAGGCCGACGGCCATGACCATATAGCCGAGCTGCGAGAGCGTGGAGTAGGCGAGGATGCGCTTGATGTCGTTCTGCTGAACGGCCATCAGCGCGGCGATGAGCGCGGTGAATCCCCCAATCCATGAGATGATGTCGAGCGCGCTCCAGCCGTTGAGGAAGCTGAGGAACTCCGGCCAGACCGTGTGCGCGCCAAAGAGGAAGAACACGCGGCAGAGCATGTAAACGCCGGCGGCGACCATCGTCGCGGCATGGATGAGCGCGCTGACAGGAGTCGGGCCTTCCATCGCGTCCGGCAGCCAGACGTGCAGAGGGAACATCGCGCTCTTGCCCATCGCGCCGCAGAAAATCAGCAGGCCGGCAATCGCCGCCACGCCGCTCCAGGCTTCGGGAGCCTTGAGCAGACGTTGCTGAAGCTCGTCGAAGCTGACCGAACCAAGCGTCGCCCAGACGAGGATGATGCCGAGGATGAATCCGAAGTCTCCGAGACGATTCGTGATGAACGCCTTCTTGCAGGCGTCGGCGGCGGACGGCTTCTCATACCAGAAGCCGATGAGCAGATAGCTGGAAACGCCGACGAGCTCCCAGAAGATGAAGGTCATCACCAGGTTGTTCGAGAGCACGATGCCGAGCATCGAGAACATGAAGAGGCTGAGGCTGCCGAAGTAACGGCCCATGCAGCGGTCTTCCTTCATGTAGCCGAAGGAATAGATGTGAATCATCGTGCCGACGCCGGTCACGACGAGCAGCATCAGCAGGCTGAGCGGGTCCAGACGCAGGCCAATTTCAACCTTGAGATCGCCGATGTTGAGCCAGTTCAGCGGCGTGGTGGGAACGAGCTTCGCGTCCTTGAACATCAGGAACAGACCACAGCTCACCAGGAAAGTGAGCGCGACCGCAGTGATGGAAATCTGCGCGCTGAACTTGCCGTCGCGCTTGGTGAACAGCGCGATGCCCGCCGCCGCCAGCAACGGCAGGAACAGGATGATCCAGGCCACGTCTTCAGGTTTGAAATCGTCGAACATGCGGGGAAAATCAGAGTTTCATCGAGGCCAGGTCTTCGACGTGGGCGGTCTGCCGCTTGCGATAGAGCGCGACGATGAGCGCGAGGCCCACCGCCACTTCCGCCGCCGCCACGGTGATGATGAAGAAGACCATGACCTGGCCGTTGAGGTTGTTGTTGAAACGCGAGAAGGCGACGAGCGCGAGGTTCGCCGCGTTGAGCATCAGCTCGAGCGACATGTACATCACGATCAAGTTGCGCCGCATGATGACACCGAACGCACCGAGGCAGAACAGCGCCGCGCTGACGATCAGGAAATGTTCAAGTCCGACAGGCGTTAAGTGCATTACTTGATGTCCTTTTTGCTCAGGAGAATCGCGCCGACCATCGCCACGAGGAGCAGGACGGAAACAATCTCGAACGGCAGCAGGTAATCTTTGAACAACAGCCTGCCGAGCAAGCGAGTGGAGCCTTCCGCCTGCGGTTGAAGTCCTGTGCCGACGCCGGAAGTCGCAATCGCCCGGAAGGCTATCGCGGCGAGCGCGCCCACGGACAGGATGCCGGTTACGACGCCGAAGGTCTTGAACGTGCGCGCCGTTTCCTCCTTCAAGTCGAGCAGCATGATCACGAAGAGGAAGAGCACCATGACCGCGCCCGCATAGACGAGCACCTGCACCGCCGCGAGGAAGAAGGCGTGCAGCAGCACGAACAGGCCAGCCATCGAGATGATGGAGAGCACGAGAAACATCGCGCTGGTGACGGGATTGCGCGTGAACGGATTCGCCACCACGAGGAAGGCGCACAAAAGGGTCAGCGCGGCGAAGAGGTAGAAGAAGATGTCTTGGATAGCCATGATTCGGTCAGACCTTCACCGGAAAACTTTCCTGTTCCTTCGCCTCTTCCAGCTTGTGCTTCCACTTCTGAACGCCGGCGTGCGTGCCGCCGAGCGTGAGCAGTTTCTCTTTGTTGTAAATCATCTCCTTCCGGCTGAGGCCAGTGAGCGAGTAGTCCTTTTGCAGGAAGATGGCTTCCTCCGGGCAGACTTCCTGGCAGAAGCCGCAGAAGATGCAGCGGAGCATGTTGATCTCGAATTCGAGCGGCATCTTCTCCGCGTTCGCGCGGTCGGCGGTCTGGCCGTCGGGACCGGGCGGCGTGATCTTGATGGCCTTGGGCGGGCAGACGAATTCGCAGAGCTGACAGGAGACGCACTTGGTGTGGCCTTCCTGATCGCGCACGAGATACGGCGCGCCGCGATAGTTCTGGCCCACGGTCCACGGGATTTCCGGGTAGTAGCCTTTGGAAACCTGTTTGGCGACGTTGTTGCCCCGGAACAGCGTATCGACGAGATGGCTCGCGGTGATCTTGAACCCGCCAAGCAGCGCCGGCAGATAAAGCCGTTCCCAGAATGTCAGTTTTTCGCGTTTAACGATCATGGTTTCGCGCTCCTCATCCACAGCACCACTGCCGTCACCAAAATGTTCGCCAGCGCCAGCGGAATGAACCGTCGCCAGCCGAGGTCCATGAGCTGGTCGTAGCGGAAGCGCGGCAGCATCCAGCGCACCCAAATGAACAGGACCATGAAGGCGAGCAGCTTCGCCACGAAGATCCCGATGTGGAGCAGCCCGACGGCGATGGAGCTGGCGGGCTCGCTGAGGCCGGGCAGCGTCCAGCCGCCGAAGAACAACGTCACCATCATCGCCGAGGCGGCGATCATCGCGGCGTATTCACCCATGAAGAAGAGCGCGAACTTCATCGAGCTGTATTCAGTGTGATAACCGCCGATGAGCTCCGTCTCGGATTCCGGCAAGTCGAACGGGAGACGGTTCGTCTCGGCAAAGGCCGCGATGAGGAAGATCACGAACGAGATGGGTGAATAAAGAATCAACCAGCCGTTCTTCGCCTGCCAGGTGATGACGTCGCTCAGGTTCAGTTCGCCGACGATCAGGAAGAGCGGGACGACGCTCATGCCCATCGCGATTTCGTAGCTGATCATCTGCGCGCTGGAACGGATGCCACCGAGGAACGGATACTTCGAGTTGCTCGCGTAGCCCGCCAGCACGACGCCATAAACCCCGAGCGAGATGATGCCGAACGTGTAGAGAATGCCGACGTCGAGATTCGCGATGACCATCGGTTCATTGCCGAGCTTCGAGCCGAACGGAACCACGGCCAACACGAGAAACGCCGGCACCATGGAGATGGCGGGCGCGAGCCAGAAGTAGGCCTTGCGCACGTAATTGGGCGTGAAGTCTTCCTTAAGGAACGCCTTCAAACCGTCCGCCATCGGCTGGAAAATGCCCCAGCTCTGGAGCAGCGCTCCAAGGAAAGGAATCTTCAAGGCGAGCGGCGGTGCGGTGCGGTTCGGGCCGACGCGGCCCTGAATCCAGGCGGAGATTTTACGTTCGGCCAGCACAGCATAGGCGAACATCGTCAGCACCGCGCCGAAGACGCCTACGACCTTGAGCATCGAAATGATCAAGGATTGAACGGATGGATTGAGATGATTGAACCAGTCCATGCTCTTCAGATTTGAACCGTCACACCCGTGTCGCCGAGCGACGCCCACGTCACTCCGTTAAAGGCCGGCACCTCGGCCGCCATCTGGTTGAACAAGCCCTCGATGTTCACAAAGCCGTTCTGGCCAGTGACGTTGTAAACGATCTCGTGCAGGAACTCCCATTCCGCCCGGGCGTCACCTTTCGGCTCGACGGCTTTCATAAAGCGCTGCACGCGCCCTTTCACATTCGTGAAGCTGCCACGTTTCTCAGCGTGCGCGCAGCCAGGCAGGAGGTAATGCGCCGCAGCGGTCGTCTTGTTCGGAAGAATGTCGCTGACGACGAGCGTCTCCAGCTTGCCGAGCAGTTCGGCGCTGATGCCGTGCTTCGTCACGTCTTCGCCGAAAACGATCAGCGTCTTGATCGCGCCGGACTTGATGCCATCAGCGATCTTGCCGAGGTTGCGGCCCATCTCCGCGTGGCAATCCACGATGCCGGTGAAGACCGCGCCGTTGGTGTTGGGATTCTTGTCCGCGTTGACCAGCAGCTTGTCGCCTTCGCCGTTGCGCGGAACGGAATCCGTCACAGCCTTGAGCTTGGTCGCGATCTTCTTGAGGAGGAACAACTCCTCGTTCGTCTGCCGCGCCGACGCGACGATGGCCACCGAACCGGGAGCCGCCTTGCGCAGCTTCTCGCTGATCTCGCCGAGGGCGTTCGACCACGTTGTCTTCTGGCCGCGCACGAGCACGTCCTTCAAACGATCCTCGCGACCAATCCACTTGTAGTTCAAGCGACCGCTATCGCACATCCACGACGAGTTCACTGCATCGTTCTCGCGCGGTTCGTATCGGTAAATCTTCTCCTCGCGCGATCCGACCGTGATGCTGCAACCGGTGCCGCAGCTCGTGCAGACGCTCTTGGTTTCCTTGAGGAACCAGACCCTCATGCGGAAGCGGAAATCCTTCGACGTCAGCGCGCCGACCGGACAGATGTCCACAGTGTTCAGCGTGTAGTTGTTCGCGAACGGCGTGCCGGGGAACGTGGCGATGGTGTTGTAGCTGCCGCGATTCACGATGCCCAGCGCGTCGTCGCCCGCGACATCCTTCGTAAAGCGGATGCAGCGCGTGCAGAGGATGCAGCGTTCGGCGTCGAGCACGATGCGCGGTCCGAGATCCACGGTCTTCGGCTTGTGAACCTTCGCCTCGACGAAGCGGCTCTGCGCCTGGCCGTATTCGACCGAGTATTCCTGGAGCTTGCACTCGCCCGCTTGATCGCAGATCGGGCAGTCGAGCGGATGATTGATGAGCAGCGATTCGAGCACGCCTTCGCGCATCTGCTTCACGCCGGGCGTCGTGGTGTAAATCTCCATGCCCGGCGAAATCGGCGTGGCGCAGGCGATGGCCGGACGCGGCGACTTCGCGATCTTCGGCGTGCCGTCAGGATTCATCACAGGCTTGCGATCCGGCCCCATCGCGGGCGTGCCGAACTCGACGAGGCACATGCGGCAGTTGCCCGCGACCGGGAGCTTCGGATGATAGCAATAGTGCGGGACGTCCACCTTCGCGAGGTTGGTCGCCTGAATCATCGTGGTCGCGACCTGCTTGCCGGTCATCGGGTCAGGCATGGTCTTCGGCACCTCGATCTCACGACCGTCCACCTTGACCTTGATCTTCTCGATCGGCGGCGGCGTGGCCGGTGCGGCGGGCTTGGCTTCAGTTGGCGCAACGTTCGACATTTCTATTTCGTTCTTCGTTTCCAGTAATCAGGGCGTCGGTGTAGGTGCATTACAGCAACGACGGTGGCGAGTTCCGCTTCCAAAACAAACAAGAGCCGGTAAGGAAAGCGTTCCAGTCGGACGCTGCGAACAAACTTCGAGCGACGGTAGAAGCCGAACCGCTCTGAGCCTGCCCTGATTTGCTCCAGACCGAACTCAACTTCATCCAAAAAGTCCGAGCCAAGCCCTGACTGTTGGTCTTCGTAATGCCGCGCTGCTTCCAACATTTCGAGTTCGGCGTCATGTTCGAAGTGAACCGTCATTTGGACAGCTTCTTGCGGGCTTCGCCAACGGCGCGTTTCGCATCACGAGTGGTGGATTTCCCAGCCTTCAATCGCTTAAAGCGACGTTCGGCTTCGTCCTTCCAAGCATCTTCGATATCAGTAGACGAGCGATCTTTCTCCAGGCTGACCAGCAGGCGATGAGCAATCTCCGCCCGGGCGTCACGCGGCAGGCTCAACACTTCGATGCAAATTTTCAATGCGCTCGTGCTCATGAAGTCATTGTATCAAGTTGCGGAAACTGGAGCTACGGCTTTGCTGTGGCTGGCATCTATACCGCCGCGCTTGGCTTCGTCCGCGGCGCCTCTCGCCACGAAGTCTTCCTTGAACTTGCCGACAAAACTTTGCACCGGCCATGAGCACGCTTCGCCGAAGGCGCAGATGGTGCGTCCGCCAGGAATGTTATCCGCGATCTTCACGAGGTAATCGGCGTCGCCCTTGCGGCCGCCGCCGTGCGTGAGGCGATGGAGCGTCTTGCTCATCCAGAGCGAACCTTCGCGGCAGGGCGTGCACTGGCCGCAGCTTTCGTGCGCGTAGAACTCGCTGATGTTCGCGAGCACTTCCACGACATCCGCCGAGTCATCAATGACAATCACTGCGCTGGAGCCGGACATCGTGCCGGCCGCCATCAGTGAATCGAAATCGTAAGGCAGATCGAGCACGTCGGTTTCCTGCTCGATATCCTTTCCGTCCGGCCCCTTTTTCTTCAGCTTAAACTTTTCGCCGGCCTTGAGCACCTTCGACGAGGAACCGCCGGGGATGATTGCCTTTAGTTTCCGTCCGTCCAGCAGCCCGCCGCCGAAATCAGGATGATTGATCAGCTCGCCGAGCGTGACCTTGCCGACTTCGATTTCGTAATAGCCGGGCTTCTTGACGTGGCCGCTCAGGCTCACGATGCGCGTGCCGGTGTTGTTCGGCGTGCCGAGCTTGGCGTATTCCGCCGCGCCCATCTGCACGATGTGCTTCACATGGCAGAGCGTCTCGACGTTGTTGACGATGGTCGGGCACATCCAGAGGCCAAGAATCGCCGGGAAATACGGCGGCTTGATGCGCGGATACGGACGCTTGCCTTCCAGCGATTCAATGAGGCCGGTCTCTTCGCCGCAGATGTAGGCGCCCGCGCCGCGATGAACGTGAATCTCGATGTCCTGGCCGCTGCCGAGAATGTTCTTGCCGAGGAAATTCTTCGCACGCGCCTCGTTGAGAGCACGGTTCAGGATGCGCGCGCCTTCCGGGAATTCACCGCGGATATAGATGTAGGCCAGCTTCACGTCGTTCGCGAAGCAGGAGATGATCATGCCCTCGATGAGCTGATGCGGATCCTTGTGGATGATCTGGCGGTCCTTGAACGTACCCGGCTCGGATTCGTCCGCGTTGCAGATGAGATAAATCGGCTTGCCGCTGCGGCGATCGACGAAGCTCCACTTGAGTCCGCACGAGAAACCCGCGCCGCCGCGACCACGCAGACCGGAGAGCTTCACGTCGTCGCGGAGCTGTTCCTGCGGCGACATCTTCTTGCCGTCGGGCAAATCCTTCGGGGCGATGGCGAGTGCTTTCTTCAGCGTTTCGTAGCCGCCGTTGCGCATGTAGCAGTCGATGTCGTTGGTGAAGCCAGCGGCATCGACGTTCTTGAGAATGAGTCGGAATTGTTGCGGCATATCAACGGCTTGACTCTGTGAACGAAATCCCTAGCTTCTTGCACTCACCGGTTTGCCCGATGGTGTAACGGTAGCACAGCAGACTCTGAATCTGTTTGTCATGGTTCAAATCCATGTCGGGCAACCAACTTCCATTTACGATTTGGGATTTACGATTTACGAATCTCATTTCCCCGTCCTCCGTATTACTTCCAAGCGTTCCTTGATCATCTCAATATGAAGAAGATCTTTGGGACGGCGAATCGCTTCCTTGCTCTTCTGGATCAATTCCAACGGCAGCACCGCCACTTCGACTCCCTCCCACTTCAGCTTGCACGCCTTTGGGAAGACGCTCTTAAACGACGAGAGACCAGTGACCTCGTAAACAAAATTGACCAACGTCCCGTCCAACAATTCCACGACAGTGTTGCGAACGACTTGCGCACCCTCGCGAACTGCGAGGTTGAGTGCGCGAATGTACTGCCGTGGGCGCAAATCCAGCCACAAGTCCACGTCCAACGTCGAGCCGGGCACGCCTTGGATGTTTGCAGCAGACATGCCGATCACTTGGAACTTGATCCTTTCAGCGTTGAGCGCCCCCATAAGCCGAGCGAGCGGAGATAATTCACGTTCATCTGCCACCTTTCGTCTGGCGTTGCCGCCGCGAACCGTGCGAACAGAATTTTTTCGTGTTCGTCGAGGCTGCTCATCCCCTTGAGCTTTCGGTAAACCTTTGGCCAGTCTTTGAGGCTTGTTTTCACGTTTAGGTTTGGCAGCCATGTCGGTTTAACCGCACTTCCCCAAAATCTCGTCCGCCTTCGCGTGCGAGACGCCTTCGTAGAACTCCTCGTTGCACATCATCACCGGCGCGGTGCCGCAGCTCGCGAGGCATTCCACGAACTCAACCGAGAACTTCCCATCCTTGCTCGTCTGCAACCCGTGCGCGTGAGCGTCGAGACCGAGCTTCGTGCAGAAGTGTTCGTGCAGCTTGCCGGAGCCGCCGAGCGCGCAGCTCAACGTGCGGCAGACTTTGATCACGTATTTGCCAGCCGGTTGCTGGCGGAACATCGGATAGAACGTGACCAGCTCGAAGACGTTGATCGGCTGAAGGCCGAGCTTCGTCGCCGTCCATTCGATGGCGTCCTTCGAGAGCCAGCCGAAATGTTCCTGCAACGCGTGCAGGAGCATGAGCGACGCGCTCCGCTTTTTGTCGGCCGGATAGTGTGTAATCAGCTCGTCGATTTCGGCTTCGAGCTTGGCTGGAACGGTAAAACTCATCGGTCGCATTCTCCCATCACGAAATCCACAGAGCCCAGGATCGTCACCACGTCGCTCATCATGTGGCCGGGCAGAATCGCCGGCAAAATGCTCAGGTTCACGAAGGATGGCGCGCGGATCTTCATCCGGTACGGCGTGCCGCCGCCACGGCTGTTGATGTAAAAGCCGAGTTCGCCCTTCGGATTCTCGTGGCCGAAATAAACTTCACCGACCGGCGCGTTCACGCCCTGGGTCACGAGCATGAACTGATGAATCAGCTCCTCCATGCTCGTCATCACCTTGTTCTTCGAGGGCAGCACGGTCTTGCCGTCGGGAATGTTCACCGGCTCGCCGGATTTGTTGTCCGCGCCGCCCGGCAGCTTGTCGAGACACTGATGCACGATCCGCACGCTCTGGCGCATCTCTTCCATGCGGACGAGATAACGATCATAGCTGTCACCGACAGAACCCGTCGGGATGTCGAACTGCAAATCCGCGTAGCAAAGATACGGCGCGGCCTTGCGCAGGTCGTGCTCCACGCCGCTGGCGCGCAGGTTCGGACCGCTCAAGCCGTAATCAATCGCCATCTCCTTCGAGATGATGCCGACGTCGCGCGTGCGGTCCACCCAGATGCGGTTGCGCGTGAGCAGCGTTTCCGTCTCGTCGATGTTCACGACGACTTCGTTCAGGAACTTCCGGACTTGGTCCACCCAGCCCGGCGGCAGATCGCGCGCCACGCCGCCGATGCGCGTGTAGCTGGTGGTAAAGCGCGCACCCGTCAGCGCCTCGAACAAATTGTAGAGCTTCTCGCGTTCCGTGAACGTGTGCATGAACACGGTCAGCGCGCCGACATCCATCGCGAAGCAACCCACGCCCAGCAGATGCGCCGAGATGCGCGCCAGTTCGCAGCACATGACGCGGATATACTGGCAGCGCGGCGGCAGCGCCTTGTCGATGCCCATCAGCTTCTCGACCGCGAGCGCGTAAGCGACGTTGCTGGCGAGCGGCGCGAGGTAGTCCAGTCGATCCGTGTACGGGATGAACTGGGTGTAAGTCATGTTCTCCGCGATCTTCTCGTCACCGCGATGGAGGTAGCCGATGTCGGGCATCGCCTTGGTGATGATCTCGCCGTCCATCTCCAGGAGGATGCGCAGCACGCCATGCGTGGACGGATGGGACGGCCCCATGTTGAGGACCATCTTCTCGCCCTGCATGTCACGCAGTTCGCCGGAAGCCGCAGCTTCCGCCGCACGCGCCGCCGGTTCGCGAAACTCAATGTCTTGAACGGTTGCCATTCGCAAAAAATCTCAGACCAACATCATCACTACTACGCAGGCCGCAGCCAGAATTGCCGCGACCGCCAAAATCACACCCACACAGCCGCTCTTGCCGGTCGGAGCTGCTGCAAACTTCTGCGGCTCTTTCGCGTAAAGTTCGGCGGATAACTTCTCGACGAACTCTTTCGCTTCCCTCAAGCCGCAACCCGTCGCATCGCGCACCAGCTTGATCGTTTCTATCTTACGCGGTG
>CAMCCU010000087.1 GCA_945872975.1 Pedosphaera parvula Ellin514 | reverse complement strand
GACGCGTACGTGTGCATCCCCAAGACCAGATACTTCGCTTCGGTCATACGTCGGAGGCCGAACTCCTTGGTGGCTTCTTCGGCCTCGGCTTCGGTCGGACCTGATGGAGTGGGTCCCAGCTTGCGTGTCGCCGCTTCCGCGCGACGCGCTTCGGCCAACTGCTGTCGTAGCTGCCCCACCTCGCCGCGCAGCCGCAGCAGCTCCGCCGACAGCGATTGCTGGCGCGCTGCGGCCTCGGCGGTCCCTGCGGCGGTCCCACGGGCGAGCCTGGCGTCCTCGGCTGCGGTATCGGCACGCTGACGCATTTCAACATTCTCCGCGCGCAGGCGTCGGGCGGAGAGCTGTTGCAGCGCGATGGTGGTCCCAGCAGCGGCGATCAGCAGAGCCGCGCCGGCTGTCTTGAGCTGGGTGGAGGTCATGAGCGAGAGGAGTCCGAAGGCAGAAGAGGTCGCCGCGGCGCCGAATGCGGCAGTCTTCACGTTGGCGGCCAACGTCGTCGGTGCCGCCGTGACCGCTTGACCGGTCAACGCCACCGCCAGCGCGGAGGCGGTCGAGGTGACGCCGCGCTTCGCCAGCTTCGTGCGCAGCTTGTCCAGCGCCCGTTCCACGCGCATCCGGGCGGCGTTCTCGCTCAGGCCGAGCTCCGAACCGACCTCGGCGAGTGGACGTTGCTCGAAATGGCGCAGCAGCACGGCGGTCCGGTCGGTCACGCCGAGGTCGTGCATGGCGGCATCGAGCACGGGACGGAGACGCGCCCAATCGAGTTCAGGTCCGGTGTCGCGCTGAAGTTCCTGCATGACGTGCGCCTCCTGTTCGCGCCGTTGGCGTCGGACTTCGCCGCGGACATGGCGGGCGGCCATCCGGTGCGTGGTGGTGTAGAGCCATCCGGTGAGCGCCGGATGCCGCGTGAGCCGGCCCGCGTGGCGCGCGAGTTCGGTGAAGACCGCCTGCGCGACATCCTCTGCGCTCGCCGGGTTGCCACCGACCTGCCGGAGCGCCGCGGAATGGACGAGGTCGAGGTACCGCCGGACCAGTTCTGCGAAGGCGTCCTCGGCCCGGTCGCTGGCGTAGCGCCGGAGCAGTTCCGCGTCGTCGGTCATGGGGGCGACCATCGTCATCGTCATGAGCAGATGCCCGCCGCCCGGCAGGACCGCACGGAGAATCTTCGGCGATACCCCCGCCGCTCGTGCCCTCCGTTCGCGCCTGTTGCCCAAGCGCCGGTCCATCCGCTAGGCTCGCCGGACCGAGATGAGCGAAATCCCCAAGGCCAACGAGCCGCAGTCCGTCGAGTCGAAATGGTATGACTTCTGGCTGAAGCAGGAGTGCTTCACCGCTGATCCGGCGCGTGTCTCGGCGACGCGGCCGGCCTATTCCATCGTCATCCCGCCGCCGAACGTCACCGGCGTGCTCACCCTCGGCCACGTCCTCAACAACACCATCCAGGACATCCTCGCCCGCAAGGCGCGCATGGACGGCAAGGAAGTTCTCTGGCTGCCCGGCACCGACCACGCCGGCATCGCCACGCAGAACGTCGTCGAGAAGACGATGAAGAAAGCCGGCGAGATCAAGCATCGCAACGACCTCGGCCGCGAGGCGCTCGTCGCGAAGATCTGGGACTGGAAGGAGAAATACGGTGGCATCATCCTGCAGCAGCTCAAGGCGCTCGGCGCGAGCTGCGACTGGACGCGCACGCGGTTCACGATGGACCCTGAGTATTCGCGCTGCGTGCAGAAGGTCTTCGTCGATCTCTACAAGAAGGGGCTCATCTATCGCGGCAAGCGGATGGTGAACTGGTGTCCGGCCTCGCTCACCGCGCTCTCCGACGAAGAAGTGACCATGAAGGAGCAGAAGGGCTTCATGTATCACTTCAAGGTCGAGGTGGCGGAAGTGCCCGGCACGTTCCTCACCATCGCGACGACGCGGCCGGAAACAATTCCCGGCGATACGGCGGTGGCGGTGAATCCGAAGGACCCGCGTTACGCACATCTCATCGGCAAGCACATCGTGCGTCCCCTGCCCGTTGAGGTGCCGCGCGAACAGAAGCTCATCCCGATCATTGGCGATGACCATGTGGACTTCGAGTTTGGCACCGGCGTGCTCAAGGTGACGCCCGCGCATGACAAGGCGGACTTCGAGATCGGTCAGCGTCATCAGCTGCCGGTGGTGGAAGTCATCGAAGCCGACGGCAAGATGAATGCGCTGGCCGGCCAGGACTTGAACGGCCTCGACCGTTTCGCGGCGCGCAAGCTCGCGGTGGAGAAGCTGACGGAGCTCGGCTCGTTGGAGAAGCAGGAGCCTTACACGAACAACGTGGGCTACAGCGAACGCGCCGACGTGCCCATCGAGCCGCGCCTGAGCGAGCAATGGTTCCTGAAGTATCCGAGCGTGGACGCCTCGAAGAAGTGCGTCGCGGGCGGGGAGATGAAGTTCTTCCCCGATCGTTGGGCCAAGGTGTACGACCACTGGATGGGCGGCATTCAGGACTGGTGCATCAGCCGCCAGCTTTGGTGGGGGCATCGGATTCCGGTGTGGACTGCGGAATTCCCCTCGGAGGAAATCGCGAAGCAGAGCGAGGTTCTGCTTCGCGAGCTTGGTGATAAAGTCACCTTCCACCGCGAGGGGAAGAAAATCTCTGCCGCAACTGCGCACGACGGAACGGAACACTTCTTTGCGATGCACGGCTGGCATCAAGACCCCGACGTGCTCGACACCTGGTTCAGCTCCTGGCTCTGGCCGTTCGCCACGATGGGCTGGACCGGGGACAAGGACACCGATGCCAAGAACCCGACGCTGCAGGCGTTCTACCCCACGACCGACCTCGTCACCGGGCCGGACATCATCTTCTTCTGGGTCGCCCGCATGATTATGGCGGGCTACGAATACATGGGCGACCTGCCGTTCCGGAACGTGTATTTCACCGGCATCATCCGCGACAAGCAGGGCCGCAAGATGTCGAAGTCGCTCGGCAATTCGCCCGACCCGCTCGACCTCATCGCCAAGTATGGCGCGGATGCGTTGCGCTTCGGCGTGATGCGCGCCGCGCCGCTCGGGCAGGACATCCTCTTCGACGAACAGAACGTCGAGCTGGGCCGGAACTTCTGCAACAAGCTCTGGAACGCCTGCCGTTTCCGCCAGATGCAGGGCGGAGAAGCCCAAGGCGAGATCGACGTGAGCAAGCTGCGCAGCGATGACAAATGGATCCTGCTCAAGCTGCACGCGGCCATCAAGGAGCTGGACACGGCCTTCGCCGAGTATCGTTTCAGCGACGCGACCGCCACGCTCTACCGGTTCTTCTATAGCGAGTATTGCGACTGGTATGTGGAGAGCTGCAAGGCGGTATTGCCCCGTCCTGCAACTGACGCTCCGTCTCCCTCTCCCCTCAACGGGGAGAGGGCCGGGGTGAGGGGTGAGGACGGCCAAGACGCGGGTGCGGTGGAAAATACCCCACCTCACCCCGGCCCTCTCCCCCCCGTGGGACGGGGCGGAGAGGGAGAGGACGCGCGAAAGGCAGCGGCTGCGGCCAATGTCGTGGCGGTGATGGACTTCGTGCTGTCGCACACGCTGCGGCTGTTCCATCCGTTCGTGCCGTTCATCACGGAGGAGCTGTGGCATGGGATGGGTTACGCGACCGACATGCCCGATGCGCAGGGCGGCAAGAGCATCATGCACGCGCCGTGGCCGAAGCCGTTCGACACCGACTTCCGCGATCACTACAGCCTCGATGACTGCTACCTCGAGTTCGTGAACGCGAAGTTCGATCTCGTGAGCAAGGGCCGCAACCTGCGCGCCGAAGCCCGCATCGCCGCGAACAAGAAGGTGAAGTTCATCTTCAAGTCGGACCGCGATCTGCCGCCGAACGACATCGAAGTCATCAAGCTCCTGCTCAACGCGGAGACGCTGGAGATCAATCCGGAATACGTGCCCGGCAAAAACGTGTCGTCGGTGAAGGCCGAGATGGGCGAGCTCTATCTGCCGTTGGAGGGCCACGTAGATGTCGCCGGCGAAACGGTCCGGCTCGCGAAGGAGCTGGAGAAGATCGTCGTCGAGATCACGAAGGTGGAGCAGAAGCTGGCGAACCCAAGCTTCGCGCAGAAGGTTCCCGCCGAAGTGCTCACGGAACATCGCAAGCGTCTGGAGGACTGGATCGCGAAACGCGACCATGTGCAAAAGGCGATTGATGGGCTGAAGGAATGAGTGATTAGTCCATCCTCGCCCGATCGTTAATTATGAACCGACAGGCAGAAAAATGGGGGCAGGAAAATATGCGTCATTTTTCTGCCATCATTTTCCTGCCTGCGTTCCGGAAATGCCAGGGATGAGAGCGGGCGTTCCTCAAACCCATCCAAATGCAATGACCACCACCGAAACCAAGCATGCCCTCGCCACCGCCGTTACCGCCGCTCGCGCCGCCGGTAAGATGATGCGCGACAACCTCAACAAGGCGAAAAAGGTCAACGAAGCCAGCCAGCACGACATCAAGCTGGACCTGGACGTGCGCTGCCAGAAGCGGATTGAGCAGACCCTGCGAAAGGCTTTTCCAACGATTCCGATTCTCGGCGAAGAAGGCATTCTCGGCGATCCGGAAGCTCCGGTGCGCTGGGTGGTGGACCCGATCGATGGCACGGTGAACTTCACGTACGGGATTCCGCACGCGTGCGTTTCCATCGCGCTGCAGCAGCACGTTCCGGGTTCGGAGTTTCAAGTTTCGAGTTCTCCGAAGAGCGTCGGCAAACTCAAAACCCGAAACTCAAAACCCGAAAGGCATCCGTTCGAGAGCATCGTGGGCGTGGTTTACGACCCGTTCACGGATGAGATGTGGACGGCGATTCGCGGCCAGCCAGCGCGCTTGAACGGGAAAGTCATCCACGTCAGCGACCGCAAGAAGCTCAAGGAAGCCATCGTGGCGCTGGGCTTTGCGAAACAGCGCTCCACGCTGAACAAGATGCTGCCAGTCTTCAACGACCTCATCCATCGCGTGCGCAAGGTTCGCATCATGGGCGCGGCGGCGCTTGCGCTGGTCTATGTCGGGACCGGCCGGATGGATGCCTACCTCGAATACGGTTTGAGGCTGTGGGACATCGCGGCGGGCGGACTGATTGTGGAATGTGCGGGTGGCGAGTTTTGGAGCGAGGCGGTCGGGGACGATTACACCTACCGGATTTTGGCCAGCAACGGGCCAATCGCGCGTCCACTTGAAAAGGCTGCGAAAAGCGGCTTAAGTTAATGGCGTTCAGTCCGATCTCTGGGTGGAGTCAGAGACTTCTGATTCGTCGTAAACATGAATTTGTTGTTCCGGCAGTTGCTCCTGCCCTCCGCCCTAGTTCTATTTGTCTGCTCCGCCGCCGTCGCTGAACCGCCACCTGGCTTTCAAAGCGAGATCTACGCGGTCGGCCTGGATCAGCCTGCGGCCATCGAGTTCCTCCCGGACGGACGATTGCTGGTCGCTGAATTGCAGGAGGAGATTCTCGTGATTCAACCGAACGCTGGCGTCCCAGACGTGGCGCCATTCCTCCATCTCGACAATACCGGAATTTTTGGCGGCCAGGGACTGCTGGGCATCGCAGTGGATCCAGACTTTGACGCCAACGGCTACTACTACGTTTACTACACGCAGGGGGCGCTGAACCGGAATCGCGTCTCGCGCTTCACTGCCAGTGGGAACGGAACCGTGGCGGGAAGCGAGGTCGTGGTGTGGCAGGACATTCAACCGGCACAGGACGAACATCAGGGCGGCGGGGTCGTCATCGGACCGGATGGCAAGGTTTACATTTCTGTCGGCGAAGCGTTCGTCCCGGACGACGCGCAACGGCTGACGAGTTACCGGGGGAAAATCCTGCGCGTGAACAAGGATGGTTCCATACCGATCGACAATCCGTTCCACGATGGCACCGGCCCTAACCTCGATGCGATCTGGGCCTACGGTTTGCGGAATCCATTCCGGATCAACTTTGATTCGCTGACCGGCCGCCTGTTCATCGGCGAGGTGGGTGGCAATGATCCCGCGATCGCCCAGGAGGAAATCAATCTCGGGATTCCCGGCGCGAACTACGGCTGGCCGGAGTGCGAGGGCGCGTGCGGCATCGCCGGCTTCACCAGCCCGATTTATTCCTACGGACACGCCGGACGGGATGCCAGCATCATCGGCGGCTTCACCTATCGGGGCAGCCAGTTTCCGAACGCGTATTTCGGGAGCTACTTTTTTGCAGATTACGCGCAGAACTGGATTCGCCGGCTGACGTTCAACACGAATGGCACCGTCAGCGCCGTGGTGAACTTCGAGCCGGCTGACGGCACTCTGGACGGCGACTACGGCGATCCGACGGGACTCACGCAAGGGCCGGATGGCGCGCTCTATTACGCCGACTTCAGCCACGACCCGAATAATTATTGGGCGATGATCCGGCGCATTCGATACATCGCATCCACCAACCAGCCCCCTTTCGCGATTGCCTCGGCATCGGTCACGGCCGGCCAACCGCCGTTGGTCGTGAGCTTTTCGAGCGCTGGCTCCACTGATCCAGAGGGCCGCAGTGTCACCTTCAACTGGACGTTCGGCGACGGAACAACATCCACCAACGCGAATCCAAAACACACCTACCCGCAGGCTGGCAGCTATTCCGTGCGCCTGACTGTCTCCGATGGCGCGAACTCCACGATCTCCTCGCCGCTCTCCATCGTGGTGGGCAACCCGCCGACGGTGACGATCGACACGCCTATCGCCGGCAGGACGTTTCGTGCTGGCGACGTCGTCTCCTTCAGCGGCCACGCCAACGACCCGGAAGACGGCAACCTGTCCGCAAGCGCGTTGAACTGGACCGTGCTGTTTCATCACGCCGAACACATTCATCCCGTGCTGGGCAATTGGTCGCTCACCAATCGCGGCGCGCTGACGATACCAAGCGCCGGCCATCCGTTCGGCCACAACACCAGCTACGAGCTGCTCCTCATCGCGACGGACAGCTCCGGTCTTCAGGGCTCTGCCTCGGTGATTGTAAATCCCGAACTGGTGGATGTGACCGTGGATAGCACGCCAAAAGGGCTCTCCGTGAAGCTCGACGGAATCAGCCGCGTCACCCCGTTCACGGATGGGTCGGTGATTGGATTCCAGCATTCGCTGGAAGCGCCCGACCAGATCGTCGGTGGATCAAATTACATTTTTCAGGCGTGGACTGACGGCGGCGCGCAGTCCCACGCGGTCATTGTGCCCAACCTCAACGTAAACGTAAGCGCCGTCTATCGGACGGGGCAGCCGGGGGATCTGGTCATCCAGTCGGTCGCGATCGAGACGAATGGGGTTCGCCTTCGCTTTAGCTCGATTGCTGGGCGGACGTATCGCGTGGAACGGAGCCAGGCGATGCTGGCTGGCAGTTGGTCAACGGTCGCAGACCAAGTGCCGGGAACGGGAGGTTCGGTAGAAATTCTCGACTCATTCGCCAGCCTCAATCAATCCGGATTCTATCGAGTTTCCATCGTTGCAGGAGGAACCTCCGGCCCGCCCGGCTTCGCGTCTGGCGCGGAAGCTCATGGACTGCACATCGCTGCTCTTTCGACATCGCTCGTGTCAGCGGGTGAGAACCGCCTGCTGCTGGTCGGCTTGTGTTGGAATGATGACACGGGTGATACGGTGTCCGGGGTGACCTACGGCGGCGTTGCTTGTTCACAGGTGGCAACGACGAACTGGTTTTATGGCAGCGGGAAGCTGGCGCTCTATGCGTTGAAAGCGCCACTCATTGGAACGCAGACCTTGCAAGTCACGATGAGCGGGTCGGCTTTGGAACTCGCGCTCGCCGGCATGATTTTTACCAACGTGAATCAAGTTCAGGCGCTGGGATCGGTTGCCGGTCATTTCGGAGAACTGCCTGACTCCCTGACATCGATAGTCGTTCCAAGTTCCACCCAGGATCTGGTGGTAGATCTCCTCGGATACTATGCGTTCGACCCGACCCCCGGAACTGGCCAGAGCCTTCAACTGACCTCCCATAACTTCGGCTACGCCAGCATGTGTCTCAGCACGAAACCCGGCACCGCAATCTCCACGACGATGTCCTGGTCGATATCGGGAACAACCGAGATTTCGCAGCTGGGAATCGCGATCAAGAGTCGTTGAAGAGGCGGCAGTTCCTACGGCTTCACCGCCAACCGGAAGAGGAATGGCTCCACGCTATCCGGCACAGAGATCAGCACGGACGTCGTCGCGGTGGAAGCCCGCAGCCACAACGATGCCGGCACCCACATGACTCCATCTACAGACCCTTGCACCTGGTAAACCCGGCCCGGCGATGACTGCCATTGAAAGCGGAGTTGATTGACCGAAGCCTGAAAGACGGGCGGAGGCAGGCGAAGGTAGGAGGTGGCGAGAACCGGGCTCGTTCCAGCGGCGAACTCCGCACAATCCGGAAACCCATCGCCATCCGAATCCGTCAGGCAGGTGCGCGTGGGCGAAACGGCACCGAAGTATTGTTGTTCCCAGGTGTCCGACATGCCGTTTTGATTGGTGTCCGGGAATGTGTATTCGCCCATCAGGTTCACTATTCCGTTTTCCTCAAGCACGTTGGTCCGCGCTGTGGGAGCCAGGTAATGCTGGACTGCATTCCAAGTCGCCACGTAGCGGCCGGGAGGCAACTCGGTGAAGTTGGTCGAATAGCCCTGCATGGTCCGGTTCACAGGACCCGTGATGCTCACCCGGGCTTGCGCCAGATTGTTGGTCACCTGGATCGTTCCGGGCGGGATCGTCAACACCTCCACGCTGACATCATCGATGGCCCAGCCGGGGCGGGGCTGCAGCTCAAAGTCAAAAGAGAGCAACTGATGATGCCAGACTAAAAAGATCACTCTGCCCAAATACGGCGTCAGATCAATTTCCTCCTGCTCCCAGCCACCATTAAGACCAAGGTAGGTCGCCAATGCGGCGGGGGCGCTGATCGAATTGGTCACAATCAACAGCTCGCCTCCATTGATGATGTCCGCATCACCGTCTCCAAAATTGTAGGCGTTCGAAAATCGCAGACGTGCGACGTTTCCACCCGTCAGATCAATCGCCGGGCTGATCAAGAACGTATCAATATAATCTGCCGAGTCGCCTTGCAGGTTGCTGGCCCAAGCGGTGCCGTCGCCGGTCGGTGTGTTCGCCACATGGCCGTTTTGCGGAGAACCCAGCCGCCAGAAGTACTGCGTGTTCTCGCCATTGAACACACTCCAGTTCGTCCCCCCATTTTGCATCCCGTCGATGAAAGGCGGTGTCAACGGACGCAAGGTTTCAAAGGTATGAAGCTCGCCGCCGTTGTTGTCTTCGACCGCATTCCCGGCCGCATCGCGGCTGACGATTTTGTAGTAATACAGTCGGGCGGGCGTCAGTCCCGTCAACTGAACTTCGTGACTCAACGTCAAATCGGCAAGGTAGGCCGTCTTGCCGAGGAATTTCGATTCACCATATTGGACGAGCGAATCCGCTGGCTCTGACGTATCCCACGTCACGATCGCGCCTTGGTATCCTGCCTCCAAATCACGATTGGCAATGACGGGGACGACGACGTCAATCACCGCTGTTGACTGAAGAGTCACCTGCCCGGACGCATCGAAATATTCCACCACGACGATGTCTCCATTGTTCGCGCGGAACCTGCCCGGTGCCGCAGCATTCGTTCCCGACAAGACCGCGATGAATCCACGGAGAAGCCCCGGCTTGGATGTCGGCGCCACCGTCACCGCGATCCGGTTGCTGAAGGAACTGGAATGAACTTGAACGGTCGCGCTGGCCAGTCCGGCCAGATCAGAGTCACCCACATCGATAGTGATCAGATCGGGCAACCGATAGGACTCCCGGCTCAGCGCCACCGTTCCCAAGCCGTCCAGGCCGGGCGCGAGGAACTGAAACACCCGCCTCAAGAACGAGGAACGCGTGCTCGGCGGCGGGCCGAATTCAGGAATGGAGTCGAGCGGGAACGAGACGAATGCAACTCGCCCGGTGCTGTCGGCCCCGGTGCGCGGAAAGCGGACGCCGCACGGCTTGCCAGAGATCTGTTCCACCAGGAATGGCGATGCATTGGTCGCAGGTCCAAACGTGTCTGCGAAGTCCGGCCCAAGCTCGAGGAATTCAACCGCCGGGTATTGCGTGTAATCAAGAGCCAGCTCCATGGCATCGCCGACGACATCCGCGCTGACCCCCACCGCCGTCGGCACCCGGAAATCTTCGTCGCAATCCAAGCAGTGGGAAAATGGATCGACAAGGTTCCTATCGAAACGCGCGACGTGCAGCACGTTCGTCACGAAAGAAGCTCCGCCAGCATTGAGCAACCGTGACAAGATCTCCATCGACGCCATGAAGAACGCGCCGCCGCCATTGAGATGCTGCTGTATCGCGTTCTGCTGGGCTGTCGGAATGATGTCGGCGAACTGATTGATACTGTCGTTCAAGCGCCACATCACAATCTGGTAGGAGCGCAGGTTGTTGAACACCGGCATCCCACGGGACTGCGTGCTCCACACGTCGTAGCTCACCCCGGTCTCGTTGAGGGCATTGGTGTAGGTGCTGAGCGGGATGAAGATGTCCTCCAAGTTATGCACGTAGGCATCGACCAGCAGCACCGTCGCCGACGGGAGCGCCACAAAGTTGAAGAGCGATCCGCCATTATTGTTCGTCCGAATGTTTCCTGCCGCGTCCGCCGAGATCACCACGAAATAATTTGTTGTCCTGGTCGTCAGGTCGCCGAGTTCCAAGGAATGCGACAGCGTCAGAAAGTTGTTCGTAACCGCACGAGGCAACGTGCTGTTGGTCCCATACCGGACAATCCCCGTGGCCGGTTCATCAGTCACCCAGGAGACGACCATCTGCCCGAATTGGTTCGTGACCACGGCAGCCGAAATGACGGGAGCGACGAGGTCAGCCGTCGCACTGGCTGCACGAGTGACCCCCTCGGAAGCATCGGAATACTCCACCTGAATCCAATCCCCGTGCGCGATCTGAAGCTTCCCATCGCCGTAATTCACGGTTCCCGTGGCTGTCGCAACTGATCCAGTGAACACTCCGGAAGCATTGAATGGCCGGAGCACTAGGGTGAACCCATTGGGCTCGGTAGCACTCTTGACCACCACGTTTACGGTGGGAACCCCGGCCAGGTCGAGGTCGAACAGCTTCACCTTGATCCTGCCAGGCACGGTGTAATGAGTCCGATCCAGCAACACAATTCCCGTCTCCAGTGGCGGAATGTTCCCTGAAACGACCAGCGCAAAATCTTGATCGATGGCTGGCGTGTCACTCCGAGCGTCTTGAACAATGTTCCGCCCCTTTACTCGCAAGATGTATTCGCCGGGTGCTGGCACACCAATGTAGACGCCCTCGACGTTGTTCAATTTGTCGCTGGCAGGGGCGTCGGGAACAGATTCTCCCGCCTCAAACTGATTCCCTCGATAGACGCGACCGTCAGGTCCAACCATCTCCAAATCCAGGTCGTTCACCAGCGCCGGAATCGCTGCGGGAAAGCCGGGGACATCCGTGTAAACCAGCGTCACCCGCAGCGGCTCGTTGATGTTCGCGATGATGACGCTGCGCTCATACGCCTGACCGGTCATCAGCAGGTTCGTTTGATCGATGAACTCATGCCAGCGTGGGCTGAGGATGATTTGAGTTAAATCAACCCTCCCCCAACCTTCGTCCATGTTCGGCGTGGGAGCTGTCCCTGACTGGTCGTCCATATCCACGGCGGAATGAATCAGCGCGGCTTTCACCAACGCCGGGGAGGGCGTGCCCAAGTCTGGATACGTCTCGCGGTAATACTGCACGAACACCGCCGCCGCGCCGGACACCTGCGGCCCGGCCTGGCTCGTGCCACCCATGTAGAGATAGTCAAAGTCGATGTCCAGCCACGCGTTCCCATCATCGCCTACCGGTGAGCGGAGCGACGCTATCCAAGTCCCGGGAGCCACAACGTCCGGCTTGATACGACCATCTTCGCATGGGCCACGACTGGAGAAATCCGCCATCGCCTCGGACCCCTCGTCATAAACAAAAAAATCAAACCGGTTATTCTGCGATGCACCGCTCGCGATGACGTTCTTGGCCACCGCCGGACTGCCGACCGTCTGCGGGCCGGGGCCGGCGTTGCCCGCTGAAAACTCGAGGATGTAGGGCTGGTCGCCGGGAGTGATGCCGTCGGCATCCCGCACCAGGGCGTCGAACTCCGCCGCGCTGATGTCATACCGTCCCTGCGTGTCGTCACCCCAACTGTTGGAACCGATCTCAGCGCCGGCTTGGACAGCGTCCCGCGTGAGCGTCTCGAAAGATGGCGGCGCTTCGTATCCACCCGCGCCATCGAATATCCGCTGTGTGACGATGGATGCACCGGGAGCGACCCCCAGACCATAGTAATAGCCGAGCTCATCCGCCGTCCCGACCGTGGCGTTGCCCGCGATGATTCCCGCGACATGCGTGCCGTGGGCGTGCTCATCCGAAGCATCGGTCAGCGCGCCATATTGAAAGAATGCTGGAGTCCGTCCCGCCAGATCAGGATGCATCCCTGAGGATGATCCGATGTGGAGACCGCTGTCCGCCACCGCCACCGTCACCCCGCGTCCGTCAAATCCCAGGTCTTGCACAAAGGTGTTGTGCCCCGTCCCGTCGCCCGCCACGAGCTTCGAGGAAATCTCATCCCTCAGCTTCATTTGCGGAGCGGCCTCAATCCAGAGAACCGACGATGACTCCGCCAACCGCTGAAGCTGCGCGGATGTAACTTTCCCTCGCAGAACGGCCCCGAACCGATTCTGGGATTGTTGCTGGACCTTGGCCAGACGCGCACGCGCTTCGGCCAACTCAGCCGGCGTCGCCATCGGGGAAAACAGAATACTAACCTCCGGCGCTTCAGCGAGATTGTTCCCACCGCGAGCGAAATTGCGGAGCAACCCATGCAGCTTGTGCTCAGGCCGATACTCCCCAACCCATTGCACGAACGGCAGCGCGCGCAGGTCTTCCAGAGACACATTCACCAGCCGGGCCACATACGCGTCATCCGGGACATAACGAAGCAGTTCAGCCCTGCGGCCGCGAAGCTCCTCTTTCCAAGCCGGGTCAAACTTGTCTGTGAACTGAATGAGGTAAAGGCCGGAGACCGGCATGGCGGGTTGCTGAGCCGCGCGGATGATCAGCTCACGATTCGGGGGGGCGGTGTGAATCTGTTCGTTGCGCAGGCGAATCAACTTGTTCTGGGCCTGCGCAGAAACGGTGACGCACAGCCACAGAGCAAGGAATACCCCGGTTCGAGATGACCAACAGCGGAAAATCACTGAAGCGACCATAACCTCATATTTCCAGAGAGACAAGTTGGAGCATGATTTCGTTGTAAGCACCCCTATCTCGGCCGCCGAAAAATACTGTTCGCATGGACCGTATTTGTCGCACCCCCACGGGTAAATTGAGCGCGAAACAAATGCAAACCATGACCATTCAACAACTCGAAATAGCCCTCCCGTCCCGCAGCCGCCGTCGCCGCGCTCACTCACGACCCTGTCGGGTGCCGCGGGCCCGCTGGTGGTTCAGCCAGATGCGCCGCGTAGTGGACGAAGCCATGGAATGGCACCCCACCGACGCCATCCGCCCCGAACAAATCCACCTGCCGCTGGCACAAGGGCAGTGAGGATTCCACTACGACCTGCCGCCCGACAACCTTTCCCGTGACAAGCTCTTCGCTGGCGCTTTATCGTCGCAACATGTCGCAGCGCACCTTGACTCTTGGCCATTCGCCCGACCCCGATGATGCCTTCATGTTCTACGGGTTGGCGAAGGGGCTCATTCCGGCCCACGGCTTTGAGTTCGAACATATCCTCCAGGATATCCAGACCCTGAACGAGCGCGCCACCCGCGGCGAGCTCGACATCTCCGCCATCAGCATCCACGCCTACGCCTACGTTTGCGACCAATA
>CAMCCU010000086.1 GCA_945872975.1 Pedosphaera parvula Ellin514 | reverse complement strand
TTATCTTCGTCGGCGTGATCGAAGTCATCTCGATTACCTTCCGGCCTGTCTCGTTGAGCTTCCGTCTTTACGGCAACGTTTTTGCCGGTGAGAACATTCTGGAGTCCATGATGCATTTGGGCGGAACTTGGTTCGGCTGGCTTCTGCCGTTACCGTTTTACTTTCTGGAATTGCTCGTGGGCATCGTGCAGGCGCTGGTCTTTGCGCTGCTCACCTCGGTCTTCACGGCGTTGATGTGCGCCCATCACGATGACAGTCACAGCAAGGAACACGACCACGCGCATTGAGAATTTAACGATTTCGTCCGCCGGACCGTGGGCAAACTGCGGGGGCGGATGGGAAAAACACGAAAGGTAAATATATGTTCACTTCTATGTTGGCTGCGGTGGATCCAGGCGCTGTCGCCGAGGTTGCATCCGGATTGAAGGGAAGTCTGCACATCGGTCTGGCCGCCCTCGGGTCCGCCATCGGTGTGGGAATCATTGGTATGAAGGCTGCCGAAGCGACCGGACGTAATCCGGGTGCGGCTGGTGCCATCCGTAACCAGGCGATCATCTTCGCCGCGTTGGCGGAAGGCGTGGTCTTCTTCGCCATCTTCCTCGCGAAGTAACCTTGCGGGCGTGGGGCCGCGAGGCTCCGCGCCCTGCAATCTTTCGTCAAATATTTATGAATTCGCTCCTTCTTCTTGCAGCTGCTGAGCCAGGTAATCCAATTGCGGACATCGCCCACCAGTTCGGCGTGACGTGGCCGTTGCTCATTTCGCAAATCGTCCTGTTCGTCATCGTGGCGGTCGCCTTGAAGAAATTCGCCTACGCGCCCATCCTCAAGGTTTTGGAAGAGCGCCGCGAGAAGATTGCCGAGGGCCTCGCCAATGCCGACCAGATCAAGAAGGAACTAGCCAACGCTCAGGCCAAGTCACAGGAAATCATCAGTCAGGCCAGCGCGCAGTCGACAAAGATGATTGAAGAAGCCCGTGCCGCTGCGGCGAAAATCACCGAGACCGAAACGCAGAAGGCTGTTGCCGCCGCCCAAGACATCATCAACAAGGCCCGTCAATCCAGCGAAGCAGAGCTGGCTCGCATGAAGACGGAGCTTCGCCGCGAGGTCGGTCGCCTGGTTGTCGCCACGACCGCGAAGGTCGCCGGCAAGGTTCTTTCACCGGAAGATCAGGCGCGCCTGGCCGAGGAAGCCAACCGTCAGTTGGCCGCGTAATTTTTCCGCAGCACTGCCTCCCGCATGAAAATCAACAAGCAAGCCCGCCGCGACGCGAAGCACCTCTTCGTGACCTGCCGCACGAACGCTTTGCTCGACGAGGCGAAAGTGCGCATCGCGGTTCAGGCAGTGGTCGCGCAGAAGCCTCGTGGCTTCGTCGCGATCCTCTCGCACTTCCAGCGTCTGGTGAAGCTGGACATCGACCGCCGGAATGCGACGGTCGAGAGCGCTGTGGCCCTGGCGCCGTCGATGCAGGAAAGCGTGAAAGCGAATCTGGCCAGCCGTTACGGAGCCGGGCTCAGCATTACGTTCTCGCAGAACGCTGCGTTGATCGGTGGCTTGCGGGTGAAGGTGGGCAGCGATGTGTATGACGGAAGCGTGCAGGCGCGCTTGAATGGTTTGGCCGAAAGTCTCTAAGACCCCAGTGATTTAATTGAAATAGAACTATGAGTTCGATTCTCCAGGATATTGAAGCCCAGATCGCCGGCGTGAAAACGTCGGTTTCGAAGCAGAACGTCGGCACCGTCCGTGAAGTTTCCGACGGCGTGGCCAAAATTGAGGGCCTCACAGACGCGATGCTCAACGAGATGCTCGACTTCGGCAACGGGGTCACCGGCCTTGCCCTCAACCTTGAGGAAACCGAAGTCGGCGCGATTATTCTCGGCGACTACACTTCGGTTAAGGAAGGCCAGGAGGTCAAGACGACTGGTAAGCTGCTTTCCGTCCCCGTTGGTAAAGGATTGCTCGGCCGCGTGGTCAACACGCTCGGCCTCCCTGTCGATGGCAAGGGGCCGATCACTTCCGACGTTTTTTACCCGGTCGAAAAAATTGCGCCCGGCATCGTGAAGCGCAAATCCGTGAGCCAGCCCTTGCAGACGGGCATCATGGCAATCGACGCGATGATTCCGATTGGGCGCGGTCAGCGCGAACTCATCATCGGCGACCGTTCGACGGGCAAGACCACGATCGGCGTGGACACAATGATCAACCAGGCGCGCATCAACAATTCCGAAGCCGCCAAGGAAAAGGGTTTCCGTCCGGTCTATAGCATCTACGTCGCTGTCGGCCAGAAGCAGTCCAGTGTGGCTCGCGTCATTGCGACGCTCGAAAAGGAAGGCGCGCTGCCTTACACCATCGTCGTGGTGGCTTCCGCCTCCGACTCTGCCGCGAACCAGTATCTCGCGCCGTTCGCCGGTGCGGCGATGGGCGAATGGTTCATGGATAACGGCATGGACGCTTTGATTATCTTCGACGATCTCTCCAAGCAGGCTGTCGCTTACCGTCAGGTTTCCCTCGTGCTCAAGCGTCCGTCTGGCCGCGAGGCGTATCCCGGTGATGTGTTCTATCTGCACAGCCGTTTGCTCGAACGATCGGCGCGTGTCTCCGAGAATTACGGCAACGGCTCGCTCACCGCGCTCCCGATCATCGAGACGCAGGCGGGCGACGTTTCGGCCTACATCCCGACGAACGTGATTTCGATCACGGACGGACAGATTTATCTGGAAACAGATTTGTTCTACCAGGGCATTCGCCCGGCGATTTCGGTCGGTCTCTCGGTGAGCCGCGTCGGTTCCGCCGCGCAGATCAAGGCGATGAAACAGGTCGCCGGCAAGATCAAGCTGGACCTCGCTCAGTTCCGCGAACTCGCCGCCTTCGCGCAGTTCGGCTCTGATCTCGACGCCAAGACCCAGGCGCAGCTCGAACGCGGCAAGCGCATCGTGGAGCTGTTCAAGCAGAACCTCTACAACCCGATGCCGGTCGAGGTGCAGTCCTCCATTCTGTGGGCGATGCAGAACAACATGCTGGATGACGTCGCGGTCGAGAAGGTGAAAGATTTCCAGGCCAAGTTGAGCGACTTCCTCAGCACCCGGAAGGCGGAGCTGATGGGCAAGGTTCGCGCCGAGAAGGCGTTCAGCGATGCGCTCGCTGCGGAGATGAAGGCTGCGCTGACCGAGTTCAAGCAAACTTATCGTTAATACGATCCCATGCCCAGCACCCGCGACATACGCCGACGCATCAAGTCGGTCAAGAACACCGCCCAAATCACCAAGGCGATGCAGATGGTCGCTTCCGCCAAGATGCGGAAGGCGCAGCAGGCCGCCCTGTCGGGCCGCCCGTACGCGGCGCTGATGAATGAAGTCCTCTCGGCTGTGGCGGGAAACACCGGCGATTTCACGAATCCATTGATGGAAGTGCGCCCGGTGAAGAAGCGCGCCGTGATCATCGTGAGCACGGACAAGGGCTTGTGCGGCGGCCTGAATACGAACTTGCTGCGTGAAGTGGGCAAGTTCGACAAGGACACGACTGTCTTCGTCACGGCGGGGCGGAAGGCTTCGCAGTTCATCGCGCGCTCGAAGCGTCCTCTTGCCGCTGAGTTCACCTATCGTGACAACCCGCTGTTCAGCGAGGCACGGGCCATCTCGAAGTTCGCCCAGGACATGTTCCTCAAGGGCGAGGTGGATCGCGTGGATGTACTTTTCTCAAATTTCATCAATGTGATGACGCAGAAGCCGGAGGTGCGGAGCTTCCTGCCCATCGGCGAGATCAAGGCGGTTGAAGCTGGTCTGGATGGCGAAGGTGGCGGCGCGGCGTTGGTGAAGAGCACGACGGAATATCTTTTCGAGCCGGGGGCTGAACAATTGTTTGGCAATCTGCTGCCGCACTACCTGAACTTTCAGATTTATCAGGTGCTGCTCGAAGCCAAGGCCTCCGAGCACAGCGCGCGCATGGTCGCGATGAAGAGCGCGACGGACAACGCCAAGCAGATGATCAAGGACCTGACGCTCGAATACAACAAGCTGCGCCAGGCCAACATTACGCGCGAACTTTTGGAAATCACCAGCGCCGCCATGGCGATGGGCTAAGCAATTACGAAAATGAACAAAGGCAAAATCGTTCAAATCATCGGTCCCGTGGTGGACGTGGAGTTTCCGGCTCAATTGCCGGCGCTCTTCAACGCGCTCAAGATCGAATTCACCCCGCCCGGCGGCACGCTGACCAAGCTCACCCTCGAAGTGCAGCAGCATCTCGGTGACAACTGGGTCCGCGCCATCGCCATGAGCACCACCGAGGGCTTGAGCCGCGGCCAGGAAGTCATCGATGCCGGCGCGCCCATCTCCATGCCCGTCGGTGAAGGTGTCATGGGTCGTATCTTCAACGTCACCGGCGACGCCGTGGACGAACAGGGTCCGGTCAAGGCCGACAAGTATTACCCGATTCACCGCCCGGCCCCGCCGCTCGTCGATCAATCGACTTCGCCGCAGGTGCTCAGCACGGGCATCAAGGTCATTGACCTCATCTGCCCCTTCCTCAAGGGCGGCAAGGTCGGCGCGTTCGGCGGTGCCGGCGTCGGCAAGACCGTCGTCATCATGGAGCTGATCAACAACATTGCGAAGCTGCACGGCGGTATTTCGATGTTCGCGGGCGTCGGCGAACGCACCCGCGAAGGCAACGATCTCTACAACGAAATGATCGAGGCCAACGTCATCAAGGTTGAACTCGACGAGAAGGGCCATCCCAAGCGCAATGCGCTCGGCCTTCCCATCATCAAGCCCGGCTCCCGCATCGGGCTGGTCTATGGTCAGATGAACGAGCCCCCAGGAGCGCGTCTTCGGGTGGCGCTTTCCGCGCTCGCCGTGACGGAATATTTCCGCGACGAGAAGAACCAGGACGTGCTCCTGTTCGTCGATAACGTCTTCCGTTTCTCGCAGGCAGGCTCCGAAGTGTCCGCGCTCCTAGGCCGCACGCCAAGCGCCGTCGGTTACCAGCCGACGCTCGCCGCCGAGATGGGCGATCTCCAGGAACGCATCACCTCGACCAAAAACGGTTCCATCACGAGCTTTCAGGCCGTGTATGTGCCTGCTGACGATTTGACCGACCCCGCGCCGGCCACCACGTTCGCGCACTTGGATGCGACCATCGTGCTCGAACGTTCCATCGCCGAGTTGGGCATCTTCCCGGCCGTCGATCCGCTGGCTTCGAACTCCCGCGCTCTCTCGCCGGAAATCGTCGGCCAGGAACATTACGACGTGGCTCGCGGCGTGCAGAAGGTGCTCCAGCGCTACAAGGATCTTCAGGACATCATCGCGATTCTGGGCATGGACGAGCTTTCGGCCGAGGACAAGACGAGTGTTTTCCGCGCCCGCAAGATTCAGAAGTTCCTCAGCCAGCCGTTCACGGTGGCCGAGCAGTTCACGGGACGCCCCGGCAAGCAGGTGCCTGTGGCGGACACCGTGCGCGCCTTCAAGGAAATCCTCGAAGGCAAGCACGACGATGTCGGCGAAGGCAACTTCTACATGAAGGGCACGATCGAAGAGATCAAGGAAGCTTGATCCGGATTGAATCATGGCCACGCTAAAACTCGAAATCGTCACGCCTGAGGCGAGAATTTACTCCGCCGATGTGGACATGGTCACGCTGCCGGGCGTTGAAGGCGAGATGGGCATCTTCCCGATGCACGTTCCGCTGATGACTCAGGTCGTTGCGGGCGAGTTGGTCGCGCGCATGGGCGGGCGGGATTATTTCCTGGCGGTTGGCGAAGGCTTTGTCGAAATCACAGGTGACCGAGTCGCTGTGATGACTGATATGGCCATCAAGGCTGACGACATCGACGAGTCAAAGGCTGAGGAAGCTCGTAAGCGTGCAGAGGCTCGGCTGAGTGAGAAGTTGAGTGATGAGGAAACAGCGACTGTTCAAGCTTCATTGATGCATTCACTGGCTCAGTTGAAGGTGAAACGCCGCCAGCGATAGGAATCTCTTTTCAGAAGCCCGATGAGCCTGCATGAGCTGGTTCATCGGGCCTTTTTTTTGGCAGCTTTAAAACCTGTGTTGGAACTCTCGTTAGTAGAGGGCAAGAGTATCGAGGACTGCTTTCGTCTTCGAGACTTCGTGGGTGCGGAACAGGTCGGTCTTTCCTAGTGAAGCGAGCACCGTGAAGAACGGTTCGGCACTGCGGACCTCGTCGCCGAAATACTCAAACGCATGGGGCAGGGCGTGGCAGGTGGGGAACCCAAGGCTTCGCAGGCGGAACGTATTGAGGAAGGTTCTCATCTGGTGCCGCACGCGGACCGCACTGTCCTGAAGGTTTCGATAGTAGAAGCCCAGCCCTGGATCGATGAAGATTTTTCTGACGCCATGGCGTGTGGCGATTTCGATTTCCCGCTCAAAGTATTCCCTCATCATCACGCTCGGATCAGAGCCGAACTCGAAGTCACCAACTTCGCGCACGTTCTTGCCCTGCACGAAACAGATGATCACCGCTGCGTCGTGGGCCGCGACCATGCGATACATTTCGTCGCTCCGGTCGGTGCCGGTGAGGTTTAAGATGTTCGCTCCGGCTTCCAGGCAGGCGCGGGTCACTTCGGGTTGGTAGGTCTCAACTGAAACAAGAATCTTCGCGGCTTTCAGTGCCTTGATAACTGGGATCAAAACCGATTTCTGACCGGCATCATCGACGCGTCGTGCATGTGCAAGGGAGGACTCCGCACCGATATCCACGATGTCGGCTCCTTGAGCGGCCAGAACCTGCGCACGCCGGATGGCTGTCTCGCCTGAGAGGCAAACGCTCTCGCGATACCAAGAGTCCGCCGAGAGATTAATGACGCCCATGACGGCGGCTTTGGAGTTGAAATGGAACTGGCGACCGCCAATGGAAAATTCAGCAACGGTGGCCGTGGCCGCACTTCGATGTCCCTCCAACAATGAGGCCAGGTCTTCCAGTCTGAGCATAGTGATCGAAAACGAGATGGCGCGCCCGGCGGGACTCGAACCCACGACCCTCTGCTTAGAAGGCAGATGCTCTATCCAACTGAGCTACGGGCGCACTTGAAAATTAACGACTTACAGATGAAAAAATGAGAGTTTGAAAATCTGATACTGTCTTCTGACACTAAATGACTAGGCGCTTACGTGAGCCAAGGAAAACTCCGTGGCAAGAAACTCAGTATTCAAACCTATTACGCTACGTTTCATCCGGTTCGTTCTTCGCACGATTCAATGTTCGCGGCAAGCTTGTTCGCCATTGCGTAACGCGCTGAGGCTGGAATCTATTGCCGCAATACTCTTATGGATGACAGCGGTGAGGGTGGCGTATTCCCCGACGCAAACCGCTTGCCCCGCTTGGCGCTGTTCGTTACAACGAGCGTCGATTTTGAAATGATCTCAATCTGAACGCAGCGCGAAACACCGAATTCACTTTCATCACCACCAAACCTCGCATCCATGCCTTACAAAGACATCACCCCTCCCTCCGGCGGCAAAATCACCATTGTCGGCGGCAAACTCACCGTTCCTGAAAATCCTATCCTGCCGTTTATCCGCGGCGACGGCACCGGCGCGGACATCTGGGCTGCAAGTGTGCGCGTGTTCGATGCCGCAGTGGAGAAGGCCTACGGCGGCAAGCGCAAGGTCGCCTGGTTTGAAGTGTTCGCGGGCGAGACGGCGTTTACGAAGTTCAACAACTGGCTGCCGGATGACACGGTGGACGCGTTCAAGGAATTCCTCGTCGGCATCAAAGGCCCGCTCACCACGCCCGTTGGCGGCGGCATCCGCTCGCTGAACGTTGCGCTGCGCCAGATGCTCGACCTCTACGTCTGCCTCCGCCCGGTCCAGTATTTTACCGGTGTGCCTTCGCCCGTGAAGCGTCCTGAGAAGGTCGAGATGGTCATCTTCCGCGAGAATACCGAGGACATCTACGCGGGCATCGAATACGCCGGCGGCACGCCCGAAGCGCAGAAGTTGCTCGATTTTATAGCCAAGGAATTCCCGAAAGATTTTGCGAAAATTCGTTTCGGCACCAAGGAGGCGATGGCGGGCTACATGAAGCTCGCCGCGCCGGACCACGACATGTCGCACATCCCGATTCAAGTCGGCCTCGGCATTAAGCCGGTGTCGAACATGGGCACCATCCGCCTGATGAAATCCGCGATCGAATACGCCATCCGCGAGAAGCGCAAGAGCGTGACCATCGTTCACAAGGGCAACATCATGAAGTTCACCGAGGGCGCCTTCCGCGACTGGGCTTACCAGGCGGCGGAACGGATCTTCGGCGACAAGGTTTACACCTGGGCCAAGTGGGAACGCACCAAGAAGGACAAGGGCGAAGCCGCTGCGAACGAGGAACAGAAGGCCGCGCTCAAGGGCGGCGCTGTGCTCGTCAAGGACGCCATCGCCGACATCACACTCCAGCAGGTGCTCACGCGCCCGGAAGACTTCGACGTCATCGCGACGTTGAACCTGAACGGCGATTATCTAAGCGACGCGCTGGCGGCGCAGGTTGGCGGCATCGGCATCGCGCCCGGCGGCAACATCAACTACGTCACTGGCCACGCCATCTTCGAAGCGACGCACGGCACCGCGCCGAAGTACGCGAATCTCGACAAGGTGAACCCCGGGTCCGTCGTGCTCTCCGGCGAGATGATGTTCCGTTACCTCGGCTGGACCGAAGCCGCGGACTTGATCATCAAAGGTCTGAACGGGGCGATTGGTTCCAAAAAAGTCACCTACGACTTCGCGCGCCAGATGGAAGGCGCCACGGAGGTCAAGTGCTCCGAGTTCGGCGATAACATCATCGCGCACATGTAACGCGCCGCGTTGGCGATTCTATCGAGGGCGATTCAGGAATGAATCGCCCTTTTTGCTGCCCGGGTGGGCCCGCGACGGTGGCGGGGTTCAGGGTTTCACGATTCGGAAGAATCGGTTCGGTAGGTTCGTCGGCGTAAGGTTCAATACCTGGTTGTCGTTGCTGAGCGTGAAGGTCGTCAGCGTTTGCCAGTTGCCGACTGGGGCCAGCACGGACGCGCCCTCCAATCGGTAGCCAGGACCCGGCTCGCCGCTCACGGTGAGATAGACAGGACCGCTTTCCCGATGCGCCTCGAGTCGAAGGGCGGAACCGGCTTCGGCAGCGCGGAACACAGCGTAAGGTGCGGACTCGCTCACATTGATGTCAGCGAAACGATCCGTCAGGACGAGCTGGGTCCAGCGTTCCCACGGCGCGGGCACGGAGAATCCAGGCTTCGATTCGATGGTGTAGTTGACGCCGGGCCGGCCGTAGAGGCGGAGCGAACGTTCCGGCGTGAGTCGCGCGAGAAGCACCGGTTCGCGGCCGACGATGACGACCATGCCGGCGCTGGACCCGGCGCGGTTCAGGGTCACGCCCGCGTAGTCGGTGGCAACCGCATTGGTCGGTGTGAGGCCAACGATGGTCGAGGGGCCATTTGTCGGTGCCACGAACCGGAGGTTGGCCAGCGGATGATTGCTGGCGGCAATCAAGCCATCGAACTGGAAGCGCAGTCTCGAGGCGTTGCTGCTTACGGTTTCCAGCAGGGCGGAGGTGACTTCCGGCGCGAAGGTCCCCAAAGCGAGGCCATCGAGTCGTCCGCCGGAGCGATTCACGACGACGGCGAGGTCGCGCAGTTCCACGCCGGTGGTGAGGCGCACCGGCACGGCGTTCGATTCGCCGGCGAAGACATTCGTGGAGCCGACGGCGACGGTGAAGTCCGCGCTGCGGTTGCGGAGGATCAAGGTCAGCGTTTGCGACGCGTTGCGCGACGGCGTGCCGCTGTCGGTCACGGTGACGGTGATGCGGTTCGTGCCGTTGGGCAGGTTGTTGCCCGGGCGCCAGGAGAAGACGCCGTTCGTCGGATCGATGCTCGCGCCAACTGGAGCACCGGCGCCGAGGGCGAAGGTGAGGCGATTGGCCGGTAGATCGGGATCGCGCGCGGTGAAGGGAATGGTGGTGACGATGCCCTTGTTGATGATGCGCGTTGCCACCGGATCAAGCACGGGCGATTGGTTGATCTCATTGACGACGACGGTGACGCTCGCGGTCGCGCTGAGGCTGGGGATGCCGTTGTCGGTCACGCGCACGGAAACGAGGTTCGTGCTCGGGCCGTTGCCTTCGCCGGTCACCCACGCGATGGCGCCGCTGTTCGGGTTCAAGGTGAGGCCGGCGGGTGCGGTGATGATTTGATAGGTCAGCGCCTGCGCCGGGGCGTCGGGATCGGTGCCGGCGGCTTCGAGAGCTAGCGTGTCGCCTTCGTCGATGGTGGCGGTGCCAGGAAGGACGAGCGCCGGCGGGCGGTTGCTGATCGAGACGAGCGTTTCGGTGTCGGGTGTGCTCGGAGCGGATTCGCGATTGCCCGCTTCGTCGATGGCGATCGTGTAGAACGCGTAGCGAATGCCGGGCTGGCCGCGGAAGACGAGGCCCTTCAGCGGCGTGGCGGTGAGGTAGGGAGTGAATGCACCATTGTTCTCTCGCATGAAGAGATCGAAGGCGGCGACTCCGCGCCCGACATCGGAGCCATCCCACGTGACGGCGAAGTCAGCAGCGCTGTTCGCGGGCAGGGCGTTTACGCGGCTGACCGGCGGAATCTGATCCGTGGCTTCAGCGGCGGATTCGTAGGTCAGCGTGTAGGGGCCGTCCGGCTGGGAATCGAGGAGGTTCAGACGGAACTCGCGCCGTGGCGGAAGTCCGAGCCCGAGGAAGGTGCGGTCGGTGACCCAGAAGTTTTGCGGCGGCACTTCGGTGCCATTCGCTCGGCGAACACTGACGAGTCGCGTGCTTCCGTTGGCTGGATCGGGCAGGCGGAAATACGCCCAGCCCGGAGCGGACGGCACGGTGAGCGTGGTCGTGGGCTGATACGGCGTGACGAGATTGGCCGGCGTTCCCTCGGTGTAAACGACGACCGGTTGCGTGCCGCCGGAGCTGAGATGGATGGTGTCCGGGTAATCATCGAAGTCCGGCACATCGTTCACGAGGAGGTCAGGACGGTTGTCCTCGAACGTCCGGTCCGCAGAAACGATGTGAATCATCTCGTGAATCTCAACGCGGTCGATCAAGGAGAGCCGTTTGTCGCCGAGGCCGTCGATGTGTTCGAACGTCGCGGCGTAATCGATGAACAAGCCTTGCAACGTCGAGCGGAAGAGCCAGCGCGCGATGGCGTTCGTGCCGGGGCCGATGTCGCCGAGATTGACGGTGAGCGACGGTGAACCTGGCTGGTTTTCGACCTGGCTGCCGAGAATCTCGAAGTCGATGAGCAGGCCCTTGTCGTTCTCGACGATCTGCGGTTGCGCCGAGGTGATGCGCATCTGGCGCGCGGTGCCGAAGCCTTCATTGTCGACCATCACCGCGAGCGAGTAGGGGATGGCCGGTTCCAGTTCGGGCGTAAACGGATCGTCGCTGAACACATCGCGCTCGTGGAAATATTTCACGACGAGCTTGGGATTCGGCAGCACGTCGATGGGCGCATTGGCCAGCGGCAGGTTAACCAGGACGTCGTTCTGGCGGTAACGCAGCGTGCCGCTGACGAAATGGCGGACGGTGCCGAAGGGTGCGGCCTCCGAGGTCGGTACGAGCACCCACGACGCACGGGCGGTGCTTTGGGCACCGACGTTGCCGGTGCCGTCGATGGCGCCGATGCCGGTGAGCTCAGGCGCACGGAGCTGGAAGAGGCTGGTGGTGTCGCGGCCCTGCTCATCGCGCACGCGGATGTCGACTCCGAATTCCGTGAGCGGCGCTTCAGTGTCGTTGCTGATTTCGAGGCGGGCGTTGAAGGCATCTCGGGTGAGCACGGCGTCCTGATCGAGGCGGACCTTCACGCGCGCGCACACCGCGCCGCCACCGTCCTGCGAGAGGCGATTGAGATACTCGACGTTGGCGTTGATGAAAGAATCGGCGGGATTGTCGTAGCCTTCCGCCGCAATCGCGGCTGCGGCCTGCTGTGCTTCGTCGATGAGGCGCGCGAATTCGCTCATGACGATGAAGTCGCGGCTTTCGCCGGCGGGAACCTGTGCGACGGTCGTGATGCCGCGGTCCGCGTAATCGAGCGTGCGGTTGATGCGGTCGAGGAAGCGTGTGGCGGTGGCGAGCGGAACGGGCAGCGCACCGGAGAGCAGGGTGGCGCGCTCGGAGACGTCGATGAACACGCCGCTGGGTGAATTGGTTTCCACCGCGGCTTGGAGGCGCGATTCCCACAGGTCGTTCGCCGCGAAATCATTGGTGGCGTCGAGCCAAGCGCGGTCGCCGTAGAAGTATTCGACGGGGCGGAGCAGTTTGTGCACGCGCAGATTGGCGAGGAGAAGGGGCGCGGCGCTGTCGAAGGGCGGAATGACGGGATCGACGAAGCTGATGACGCCGTCGGAGGCCGCTGTGAAGATCGGATCGGAGGCGGAAGCGAGTCCGCCGATCCCGCGGTCCTTGCATTCGACGAGTTCCATCAGTTCCAGTTCGCATTCGATGGCCCACATCAGCGACCCTCCACCGGGCGTGCATTTGGGGAGGGTGGTGCATTTTACGCCGTTGAGGATGGCGTCCTTGGTCTTTCCTTCAGATGCCGCCTTGCCCATGCCGATGCAATCCGGGTTGACCACTCCGGAATCGGCTAATTGCTCCTTGAGGCACTGGCGGAGTCCGCCGCTGGCTCCGCCGGCCGCTGAGAGGATCGGTCCGCCCGAAGCCGCGGCTGCGCTGCCGCTGGCGGTATCGCTGATTAAATCATACCAGTCCTTTCCAGGGATGAGCTTGGGGAAGCAGTGCAGCACCACCCAGTTGAAGCGTGCCTGTTCGCATGGATCGCACTTGTAGGGAACGTCATGGAAGATTGGCTCGCCGTCCTCCTTGGCGCGGAGTTCGGTTGGTCCACCGCCGCCACTGCTGCCGCCGCCGATACCGTCCCAAATATCTGAGGTGAAGCTCCGGTCGTCACTGCTGCCCATGCCACCGCACGCGGGAATCATGCTGATGATTCCAAGCGATATGGAGTTTTTGATCGAGGTGTCGCCGCACGGGGTTTCCCATTCGACCTTGGCGGGAAGACTGCACGCATCGCCGGTGCCGGCGGCGGTGATCAGTCCGCCGGATGCGGCGGCGAGGTTGAGCTTTCGGATGGTGAGTGGGATCACGAGCGTGCTTTGCGCGGGCAACACACCGACATCGCCGATGAGCGGCGTGAAGCTCCAGCGCGAGTGCGTGGGGAAGCTGAGCTTCGTGTTCTGCGCCGCGATGAGTCCGTGATTACGCAGCGTGAGGTTAATCTGTTGCTCGGTGCCGACGAAGTTCGCGAGGTCGATGATGTTTGGCTCGATGGTGACGACGGGTTTTGGAACGGCGGTTTCGAAAGTCGTCTCGACGGTGATCGTGTAGCGGTCCTCGATCTGGATCGGCACGACCGTCCATGTGTATGTGACGCTCTGGCGCGACATGAGAGCGGTGACCATGTTTGTGGTTCCGGGTTCGAGGCGGACGAGGTCGCGGAAGGAGGAATGTTTCTCTGCAGTCACATCGACGTAGTAGTACGACTCGACGAGGGCCGGCAGCAGCAGTTCACCGGTGGGGCCGGTGTTGGTGTTCAGCACGGTGCCGGTGATGGCGTCGGTAATCTTGACGGCGGCATTGGTGACCTTTGGCGCGCCCTCGGCGTAGTAGGTAAACTCGTCCACCGACAGGATGCGCAGGGCGCCGATGGCATCGGACAGCGCCCTGAAGGTGTAGGGCACGGAGAGAACGGCGTTGCTGGAATTGATCGCAATCGTGCCGCTGTAGGGACCGAGCGGGAGATCGTCCGCCGGCGTCAGTTGGACGGAAATCTTCGCGCCTTCGCCGGGCGCGAGCGGCGGCATCGAACCTCCAGAAGCAAGACTGAGCCACGGAACATTTGGCGTGAGCAGTTGGAGCGGACCGGTGGGCAGACCACCGACGTTGGTGATGGCGAACTC
>CAMCCU010000085.1 GCA_945872975.1 Pedosphaera parvula Ellin514 | reverse complement strand
TGGACTGGCTTCAACAACTCATCAACGGACTGGCGCTTGGATCGATCTACGCCCTCATCGCGCTCGGTTACACGATGGTCTATGGAGTCCTGCGCTTCATCAATTTCGCGCACAGTGACGTCCTGATGCTGGGCGCGTTCGCCGCCTTCTTCCTCGCGCCCGTTGTCGGAACCATGTTCCCCTCGCAATCGTATCTCGGCGCGACCGTCATCATTATCCTGTCCGCAGCCATCTGCGCTGCAATTGGAATGCTGATCGAACTGCTGGCCTATCGCCCGCTGCGGAACCGCCCGAAGCTGACCGTCCTCATCACCGCCATCGGCGTGTCGCTCTTCATCGAATACACCTGCCAGCACAAAGCCGTCTTCGGCGCCCGCACCCGCCCGTTCCCGAAACTGATTCCCGACCACAACTTTCACCTCGGCAGCCTCGTCATCGGCAATCACGACATCGTGGTGCCCGTCGTCGCAGCGACGCTGCTCGCGCTGCTCTGGCTCGTCGTCCAACGCACGAAGATCGGCATGGCGATGCGCGCCGTGTCGTTCAACCCGCAGGCCGCTGCCTTGATGGGAGTGAACATCAATCGCGTCATCTCGTTCACCTTCGGCCTTGGCTCCGCGCTGGCGGCGGTCGCGGGAATTCTCTACGCAATGAAGGCTCCAGGCATCGAACCGCTGATGGGCGTTCAACCTGGGCTCCGCGCCTTCATCGCCGCGGTGCTGGGCGGCATCGGCAATCTGCCGGGCGCTGCGCTGGGCGGGCTTTTGCTCGGGCTGCTCGAAACGGTGGCAGGCGGCATTCCGGGCATCTCGAATTACCGCGACGGCATCGCCTTCGCGATTCTCATTTTAATCCTGCTATTCCGGCCGGCGGGGTTGTTGGGCGAAGTCAAAACGGAAAAAGTCTGATGCAACTGGGCGCAAAACGATGGTTGTTCGGGGCAGTGCTGGTGGCGCTGGGCGTCTCCGCGCTCTCCGGCCACTTCAATCGCTACTACCTCGGCGTCGCCATCGACGTCGGCATCAGCATCATCCTCGCGGCCAGTCTCAACCTCATCAACGGCTACACCGGCCAGTTCAGTCTCGGTCACGCTGGGTTCATGGCGGTCGGCGGGTTCACCGCGGCGAAGCTGACGCTGCTGCTCGCGCCCATTGTCCCGGAAGCAGCCCACCCTGCCCTGTTCGCCGGTTCGATACTCGTTGGCGGCACGGTGGCAGCGCTCGCGGGATTGGCCGTGGGACTGCCGTCGCTGCGGCTCCGGGGCGACTATCTCGCGATCGTGACGCTCGGCTTCGGTGAAATCATCCGAGTCATTTTCCAAACTTCGGAGACGTTCGGCGCCGCGACTGGCCTGACCGGCATTCCGAAATTCACCACACTCTTCTGGACGTGGGGCGTCGCCGCTCTGACGGTCTATGTGGTCGCCAGCCTGGTGAACTCCACCTACGGACGCGGGTTTCTCTGTGTTCACGACGACGAGGTGGCCGCTGCCGCGATGGGCATCAGCCCGACGCGCTACAAAGTCACCGCGTTCGTCACCGGTGCCTTCTTCGCCGGCATGGCGGGAGCGCTCTATGCGCATCACAAGCAGGTGCTCAAGCCCGACGGGTTCGACTTCATGAAGTCGATCGACATCGTCGTGATGGTGATCCTCGGCGGCATGGGCAACACGGTGGGCGTCATCCTTGCCGCCGTTCTGTTGACCGTCCTGCCGGAATTGCTCCGCGGCCTCGCGGATTACCGGATGATTCTCTATTCGCTGCTGATCATCGGACTGATGCTGACGCGGCCCCAAGGACTCTTCACCCTGCGTCGGCGCGTGGACCGCAGCAGGACCGCGAACTGATTCCGATGAGCGCCTCCACCTCATCGAAATCGAGCGGGCTGTTGAGCATGCAGCGCTGCACGATTCGTTTCGGCGGTTTGACGGCCGTCTCCGAGCTGGATCTGCACATCGGCGGCGACGAGCTGATTGGCTTGATTGGACCCAACGGAGCAGGCAAGACCACGGCGTTCAACATGATCACCGGCGTCTATCAGCCGACCGAAGGCGAAATTCACTTTGGCGGCACGTCCCTCGCAGGCCAGGCGCCGCAGGAGATCACCGGGCTTGGCATCGCGCGGACGTTTCAAAACATTCGCCTCTTCCCGTCGCTGTCAGTCTTCGACAACGTCCGCGTCGCCTTTCAATTGCGCCAGAAGACCGGGCTGTTCCAGTCGCTGCTGCGAGGCGCGGCCTTCAAGCGCAACGAGCAGCAGATTGAATCCGAGGTGCTGGAGATTCTCGACATCTTCAAGCTGGGCCGCTTCCGCCATACGATGTCGAAGAACCTGCCATACGGTGACCAGCGCAGGTTGGAAATCGTCCGCGCCCTCGCCACCAAACCAAGGTTGCTGTTGCTCGATGAACCGGCAGCCGGAATGAATCCGACGGAGAAAACCGAACTCACCCGATTGATTGGATTCATCAAGGACAAGTTCCGCATCTCCGTACTCCTGGTCGAACACGACATGAAAGTAGTGATGGGCATTTGTGAGCGCATCGTGGTGCTGGATCACGGCATCAAGATCGCGGAGGGAAGTCCGTCTGAAGTCCGCAACGACATCAAGGTAGTGGAAGCCTACCTCGGCGATAAACATTTGAAGAAGGCAGCGGCCGATGCGGACAGTTCGCCGGCTGATTGAACCTCACCCATTCTCGAACCGTGCTGGAAATCAAAAATCTTGTCGTCAACTACGGGGTCATCGCCGCCCTGCAAGGCATCTCGCTAGCGGTCAAGCCGGGAGCTATCGTCACGTTGATTGGCGGGAACGGCGCGGGCAAGACGACCACTTTGAGAACGGTGTCCGGCTTGTTGAAAGCCCGGACCGGCGAGGTGATTTACGAAGGACGCAACATCACGAATCTGCCGGCGCACGAACTGGTCAAGCTCGGCATCGCTCATGTGCCGGAAGGACGGATGGTGTTCGCAAACCTGACAGTGCTCGAGAACCTGCGAATGGGCGCTTACCTCATCACCGACAAGTCGGTGATCAGCCGGGAGCTGGACTATGTCTTCAACGTCTTCCCCCGGTTGAAGGAGCGCGAGAAGCAAATCGCCGGGACGTTGTCCGGTGGCGAGCAGCAGATGCTGGCCATCGGGCGGGCGTTGATGAGCAAGCCGAAGTTCCTGATGCTGGATGAACCTTCTCTCGGGATCGCCCCGCTGCTGGTGCAAAAGATTTTCGAGAAGATTGTGGAGATCAACCGCGACCATAAGATCACGGTGTTGCTGGTGGAGCAGAACGCGAACCTGGCGCTGGAAGTTTCAAGTTACGGCTACGTGCTGGAGACAGGCCGAATCATTCTGTCGGATTCGTCTGAAAAGCTGAGAGTGAATCCACAAGTGAAGAGCGCCTATCTGGGTGGAGCCTGAAATACCGAAGCGGATCAAGCAGAAGGGACAGCCGAAGGGATTCCGGCAACCGGGCGAATTTACTTGCCGGCGTTGAAGTATATGTCCCGATCCCGGTTAGACCGCATCTGGGCAAAAACCTTGCGAGACACCGACTCCAAATGACCGTCCATGAACGCAATGTTGGCCTTGTCGAGATGATACAAGGCATCCCTCAACGGTGCTCTTGGATCCACGCGGGGGTCGAATGAAGTGGACTTCATTTCGGCAGGACTTTCATTGAGCAAGAGCACCTTTCTGGAAGGATCGGCGACGACGGTAGTCATCAAACCTCGCGGCGGGACCACCGTGGCACCAAATGGTCGCCCTGGCTCCATCCACCCGTTCGCGCTGTAGTTGACTCTCAGCGACTCACCAAGCTTGCCAGTGCTGGGGCAGCGATAGACCGCAGTTGCCTCTTTATAGGATGGCTCGTAATTACGCTTCGGCTGACTGGTTACATAAGGATAAATCGAGCCGCACTCCGCGTTGTGACCGAAGCCAGGAATGCTAGCTGAGGATACCGAGATCGGAGTATTGGCCATCTCCGGCGGAGTGGCGCACCAATCAGGAGCGTAGACATCGGGGCTGGAAATCGCGCGACCAACACCACCAGGCCATGGAAAAGTTTCCTCGTTGTCCTCCGCATACATGAGGAAAGCCAGGCTCAGCTGCTTCATGTTGTTCCGGCAACCCGCAGAGCGCGCCTGCTCCCGAGTCTTCGCCATCGCCGGCAGAAGAAGCGCTGCCATGATTCCGATCACCACGATCACCACGAGCAGCTCTATAACGGTAAATCCGAAAACACCCCTTCCGTGCTTTTCTCTACGGGTACGACCGATTGTCGTTGAGAGGACCATGTAACTTTTTGGTCGTTGGGTTGTCTGGTGTAACTAACATCTTTTTAGGCGGGTTGTAAAAATAAGCAAGTCAGCATTTTTCTTATTTTGATCCCCTCAAACCCGGATGAGAAAGTGAGAAAGTGGGAGGAGCGTCCGTCGGTTCCTCTGCCTTCTCTGTCCCACTTTCTCCCGCCCTCACTTTATCACTTTCAGTCCCTGCCTCCCCGCCCTCAACTCCCTCTCAACTTCTGCTCCAACATTTCACCGACCACGCCAGGGTTCGCCTTCCCTTTGCTGACCTTCATCACCTGACCTTTCAGGAAGTTCAACGCAGCCACCTTGCCAGCCTTGAAATCGGCTGCCGGCCCGGGATTGGCCGCAATTACTTCATCGCAGAACTTCTCCAATGCCCCAGTGTCACTCACTTGAGCCAGGCCCTTTTCCTGAACAATAGCCGCCGGAGCCTTGCCGGTTTCAAACATCTCAGCAAAGACCTGCTGGGCGGCGGAACTGCTGATGGCCTTACTCTCGACCAGGCCCACCAACTCGACCAATGCGGCAGGCTGAAACTTCAAGTCCGCGAGCGTCGTCCGCTTCATGTCGGCTGCCTCGATGCCCAACGCCCCCTGCTCCGCCACTTCCCTGTCGTTTGTCTCGGTGAGCTTCGCGCGAAGGTTGTTGATCACCCAGTTGGCGACCGCCTTCGGGTTACTCGACTGCTTCGCCACCGTCTCAAAGTAATTCCCCAGCAGCACATCGTTCTTGAAAGTCTCCCCATCGGCGACCGGCAGTTGGTAATCGCGCATGAAACGCTGCTTGCGGACGAGAGGCAACTCGACCACTTGCGCCCGCACCGCCTCCAGCCACGCATCACTGGGCGCGAATGGCATCAAGTCCGGCTCGGGAAAATATCGGTAATCGTGTGCATCCTCCTTGGTCCGCAT
Source organism: Pedosphaera parvula Ellin514 (assembly GCA_945872975.1). GTDB lineage: Bacteria > Verrucomicrobiota > Verrucomicrobiia > Limisphaerales > JADJPG01 > JADJPG01. The sequence goes on along the minus strand of CAMCCU010000085.1, from coordinate 8,807 downwards.
TTCCTCAGTGATGCCCGCGACGTCGTCCCAACGCCGCGTCGATTGAACCAGCTTGCCACCCTTGGTCAGCACTTCGATCTGGCGCGGGATTTCATACTCCAACGCCTTTCGTGCGCCAGAGAAGGTGTTCATGTTCTTAATCTCGATCTTGGCGCCGAGTTCCTTGGTGCCTTTGGGGCGTACACTGATGTTCACATCGCACCGCACCATGCCTTTCTCCATATCGCAATCCGAGATCCCGCCGTAGATCAAAATTTCCTTCAGCGCGTTCAGATATTCGTAAGCCATGTCGGCGCTCGTGATCTCCGGCTCGGAAACGATCTCGAGCAGCGGAACGCCAGCGCGATTGAAATCCACGCCGCTGTGCCGGTCGAAGTGCGAATTCTTCCCCACATCCTCCTCCAGATGCGCGCGCGTAATACACACGCGAGCGATGCCGCCCTGGAACTCAAAATCGACGAACCCGCCCAAGGTGGACGGCTTGTCGAACTGGGTGATCTGATAATTCTTCGAGGCATCGGGGTAGAAGTAGTTCTTGCGATCGAACTTGGCGTAGCGCGCCACGGTGCCGTTGAGCAGACAGCCCGTCAGCGCCGTCAAGCGCAGCGCCTCCTCGTTGGCCACCGGCAGGACGCCGGGCATGCCCAGGCAGACGGGGCAGACGTTGGTGTTCGGCGGCGAACCAAAGGCATTCGCGCAACCGCACCACATCTTGGACTTGGTCTTGAGCTGGACATGCGTCTCCAGACCGATGACTGCTTCGTATTCCATAACGGGCGGAGATTGAATCACGGTTCCCAACGGATGAAAACAGAGAACCGCGCCGGAACCGCCGACCGATCCAGATTCCACGGTTGCGAAGGTTGCCGGTGCCACCCATCTTGCAAGTTGTGAGCAACAACTTCACCGGGACGCGTGGACGCGGTGCGGCGGACAATCCGGCCAACCGCTTTGAAGCTCTCCACCTGGAGCGGCAGGAGGATTGGAATCCCGAGGAAGATCCGTCGCCCACCACGAAATTCTTCCGCGACGCGACCAGCTCGATCATCAACTACAACGACAGCCCGGACATCGGCTTCAACGCCAGCCTCAACCCGTATCGCGGCTGCGAGCACGGCTGCATTTACTGCTATGCCCGGCCAACCCACGAATATCTCGGCTTCTCGGCCGGACTCGATTTTGAGAGCCGAATCATGGTGAAGGAAAAAGCGCCGGAACTGTTGCGCGCAGAGCTGGCCTCCAAGAAATGGAAGCCTCAGACCATCGCCATGAGCGGCGTGACGGACTGCTATCAACCGGTCGAGCGGCGACTTCGATTGACGCGGCGCTGTCTGGAAGTCCTGGCGGAATTTTGCAATCCCGTTGGCATCGTGACGAAGAATCATCTCGTCACTCGCGACATCGATCTGCTCAGCCAGCTGGCGGAGCACAAAGCCGTGGTGGTCTTCATCTCACTCACGACGCTGGACAGTGATCTGGCCTCAAAGCTGGTACCGCGCGCCTCCCTCCCCGCACATCGTCTCGCCGCCATCAAGGCGCTGGCGCAAGCGGGAATCCCCGTCGGAGTCATGACCGCGCCGGTGATTCCCGCGATCAACGATCATGAATTGCCCAAACTGGTGGAAGCGGCGGTGGAAGCTGGAGCGCAGTTCGCGGGATACGTCACCCTGCGTCTGCCGTTCGGACTGGGGCCGCTGTTTGAAGACTGGCTGAGCCGGCACTTTCCGGATCGGAAGGAGAAGGTATTGAACCGGGTGAAGGCGATTCGCGGCGGGAAGGTCAACGACCCGCGCTTTGGAACGAGGATGCGAGGGGAAGGGATCTTCGCGGATCAGATTGAGTCGCTGTTTGCGACGGCGTGCCGCAAGGCCGGTATCGCCGGGCACCGGCCAGAAATGTCAGCCGCTGCTTTTCGCGTTCCTTCTTCAACGATCGAAAATAGACAAAGTTTGTTTCCATTTTAAGCAGTCCCGGAAAACCGGTTCGCAGACAGCATCCAAGGAAACTGTGTCAGACGCAGGACGCCCGCGTTACGAGACGGAAAAACTTCCACGACCACCGAAGGCAAGAAAGCCTTTCGGATTCGCGTCGGAACCCTGGAAGAAAGCGGGGCGACTGGAGGAGACCGGGCGCACCGTCGAAACCGAGCGGTTGCAACCGCCCGAGCGATTCCTGAAGCGACGCGACGAAGTCTCGCACTGAACGGCCGGTTTCAAAGTAGAGGTCATCGAGTTTTTGATTTGTTTCCGGTCGGAGGGACAGCCCCCGCTGTCCCTCCTGCCAGGATTCCCACGTAATGTTCCTACGCAGAATATTTAACCCTCCCTCCTTACGCGCACCATTGGCAATGGCCACAGTCGGGCCATCAGGGGAACCCGATCCGCCGTCCAGGGGATTTACGGAGTGCCGCCTTTGCGCCAGCCGACCGCGATGGAGAAGCTCAAGCCAGCCTCACAAGCGGCTCGCCGAATCAGCGTCCAAAAACAGCGTGCATTGAGCCTTGGTGCGGAGAATGGAAGCGGGGCATTGCGTGCCGATCGGTCCGTTCAGCGCATCCCGAACCGCTTGAGCCTTCCGTCGCTCAGGCACGATGCACAGCATCCGCTGCGCGGAACACAGCATCGGAATCGTGAGCGTGAACGCGTATTGCGGCACCGCTTCGAGATTCGCGAAGTGCCCTTCACCGACCTGCTGCATCCGGCAGGCTTCGTCCAGCTTGACGAGCTTCACCCGGTGCGGATCAGCAAAGTCAGCCACCGGAGGATCATTGAAAGCAATGTGGCCGTTCTCCCCGATGCCCAGACAGCACAGGTCGATCGGCTGAGCCATCAGCAATTCGGTGTAGCGCTCGCACTCGGAGAGCGGCAGCAAGGCGTCGCCAGCGAGGTAATGAAACGCCTGTGGCTTCACTAGGCTCTCCACCCGCTCGCGCATGTAACGGCGAAAGCTGGCGCGATGCTGATCGTCGATTCCGAGATACTCGTCCATGTGGAACAACGTCACGCACGACCAATCCACACCGCCCAACGCAACCAAGGCGTCGAGAAACTGGAGCTGAGAATTCCCCGTGGCCAGGATTGCGGCAGCGCGTCCGTTCTTCTGCAAAACCTCCTGCAGATAGCGTTGCGCCAGCACCGCCGCGTCGGCCGCCATGCGAGCCTGGGTATCGTAAACTCGAACTGGCAGGGATTCAGTCGTGAAGCTTTTCGTCAAGCCGTCCGGTGTCACCTGAGATGTGGAATGCATGGCTCGCAGACTATTCAGCTGCCTCACAAATAACAACTGCATCTCGATGCGTTGCGGAAGGGTCGCAGCGAATGCGGAATAGCGTCTGACGGCTTGCGAATCCGGCGCGAACTGGTATTAAATAACCCATCACTCACTGGCCCCTGATGTATCTCCGCGAATGAAACTGCGAACCCCAACCGTGCTGGTCGCCACGCTCCTGTTGCTATGCGGAGCAACGTCGCGCGTTGCAGCGCAAGTCGCCGTCACGCCGAGCGCCTTCACCTATCAAGGGCGCCTGCTGGAGAACGGCGTATCCGCCCAAGGCGCGCACGATTTGAAGTTCTCGCTGTTCGGCGACGGCACGGACGGAGCACCTCTCGCCGCATCGCTCACGAACACAGCCGTCGCCATCAGCAATGGCGTCTTCACCACCACGCTCGATTTCGGCGTGGACGCATTGACCGGTGCCATCAGCTGGCTCGAGATCGCGGTGCGCCCCGGAAACTCGAACGGCGAGTTCACGATTCTGAATCCGCGCCAGAAGCTCACGCCCTCCCCTTACTCCATCTTCACGCTCAAGGCCGCGAGCCTGTCCGGATCTTTGCCGGACTCACAACTCTCCACCAACGTCGCGCGCCTCGACACCGAGCAAACTTTCCGCAACACGGTCACGTTCGCCGGTGGAATACGCGGCGACGGCTCCGCGTTGAGCAACGTCGTCGCCACGCAGCTTTCCGCGCGTCTGATGGAGCGGCTCTGGCGGATTCCCATCCCGTTCGTCACTGTCACCAACGCTGGCAATCCAGCCGACGTGAACGGCAAGGGCGCGGTGGCGTATGACTTCCGCATCGGCAAGTATGAGGTGAATAACATCCAATATGCGGCGTTCCTCAACGCCGTGGCGGCGGACGATCCGCACAGCCTCTACAACACCAATTCCGCAGCGGACATTCACAGCGGCGTCGAACGCTCCGGGGTGGCCGGGGAATACTTCTACGCCGTGAAACCCGGCATGGGTCATCGTCCTGCGGTGCTCGTCGATTTCTACGATGTGCTGCGCTTCTGCAACTGGCTGCACCACGGCCAACCCTCCGGCGCGCAGGACGCGACCACCACCGAGGACGGTGCCTACACGTTGACGCCCGAAGCGCTCGCGGCCGAAAACGTGTTACGCAACCCTGGCGCACGCTACTGGCTGCCAAGCGATGATGAGTGGTACAAGGCCGCGTATCATCAACCAGTCGATCTGGGCGGCGACTTCGGGAACTATTGGCCGTATCCCTACCGGAACATCGACGCGCCGATTTCAGAGCCGCCGCCGGGTGGTGTGAATTCCGCAAACACCTGCTGCGAGACTGGACGCCTCGCAACGGACGTTGGCGCCTACACCCAGTCACGGACGTTCTACGGCACCTACGATCAGGGAGGAAACGTCCAGGAATGGACGGAGTGGACGAGCGAGTTTCAGCCGCTGCGCAACCGGCGCATTCGCGGCGGCTCGTGGTATTACAACGAGTTCTACACCGGCACCAACGACTACGAATTCGACACCACGGACTACGACTCTGAATCGATCGGCTTCCGGGTCGCAGGCCGGGTGGAACGTTAACAAACGAACCGACCTCGAACGTCCGTCAGCCTTGCGGTACAGCAAGCTGACGCGACCTTGCCCTGCTGTTTAATAGGCTCGCCATAACGTCGTCGTTTTGTATCCTGCCACCTACCAATCCAGATATGAAACCCTTGTCGTATGTCGTACTCGCCGGGATCGTTCTTCTCTCCACTCCGTTCACCACCTCAGCGCAGGTCGTGATCACCGAGCTCATGGCCAGCAACTCCCGCACGTTGCTGGATGAAGACGGCGAATCCTCGGATTGGATTGAGATCCAGAATCTCAGCTCCACCAACGTCAATCTCCTGAACTGGTCGCTCACCGACAAGGCTGACAACTTGAACGCATGGCGCTTCCCAGCCACGAACATCAACGCCGGATCGTTCATGGTCATCTTCGCCTCGAACAAAGACCGGCGGACACCGGGCGCACCGTTGCATACCAGCTTCGGACTCTCGGCCGGTGGCGAATACTTAGCTCTCGTCCGACCCGACGGCACCATCGCCTCCCAGTTCGCGCCCGTTTACCCGAGCCAGGTCACCGATGTCTCGTACGGGTTCGGCATCGAGAACACCAACTTCGCGCTCATCGCTGGGAATGCCGCCGTGCGCACGTTCGTGCCCGCCGATGGCAGCCTTGCCGCGCTCTGGACGCTGCGAGATTTCAATGACGCAAGCTGGATCGCCGGCACCAACGGCGTCGGCTTCGACACCGGAATCGCCGACCCCGCCGAAGATTTCTTCGCAACCGCCGTCGCCAGTGCCGATCCAATTGCCTGGTATCGATTCAGCGAAACGACCGGAACGATCGCGGCGAATCTCGGCTCGCTCGGCAGCGCGGCGAATGGCAGCTACCTTGGCGCTCCGACCCTCGCGCAAGCCGGCCCGCGTCCTCCGGCGTTCGGCGGCTTCGAGAGCGACAACAACGCGCCCCGCCTCAATGGCACCACAGGTCGCGTGCAGGTCCCGGATGTCTCCGCGTTCGATCTCGGCACCGGCCCGTTCACCCTCGCGCTTTGGTTCAACCCATCGAATGCATCCACGCGCGGCGACTTGTTTACTTACAAAGGCACCGGCGGCGACTTCGGCATCCACATCGCCTCTTCGGGTGTGAATACCATCAGCGTTTACCACAACGCGTTCATCGGGACGGGCGGCGGCGTGACGAACAACAACTGGTACTACTTCGTGTTCACCCGCGACGCGTCCGGCAAGGCAACAGCCTTCCTGAACGGCTCCGTGCTCTTCACCGGCACCGACAGCCAGACAATGTCCATCGCCAGCGATCTCCTCATCGGTTCGAATCACGCCGGCACGCCCGCGAATCCCTCGGCGGCGTTCAATGGCTTGGTCGATGAGTTCGCCCTCTACAATCGCGCGCTCACCACCAATGAAGTCTCCTTGCAATACCAGACCGCAACCACGGCGGGCGGACGAGCCTACGCATCTCTCATCAAGACCGATCTGGAAGCAACGATGGCCGGCCAGAACAGCTCGGCCTACATCCGCATTCCATTCGTCGTGGAGGACGCATCTGCCGTGGATCGCCTCACGCTCCGCATCAAATATGACGACGGCTTCGTCGCCTACGTCAACGGCGTCGAAGCCGCCTCCGCCAACGCCGCTGAGACAAATCCCTGGAACGCGGCCGCCACCGCCCGGCATTCCGACAACGCAGCGATGGGCTTCGTGGACTTCGACCTCGGCGAAGCGCGGGGTGCGTTGCTGCTCGGCACGAACATCCTCGCCATTCACGGACTGAACATCAGCGCCTCGAACCCGGACTTCCTCATCCACGCGGAACTGCTCGCCACCAGCTTTGGCGCGATGGCAGCCGATGCCCGCTACTTCACCCTGCCGACCCCGGGCGATATCAATGGCGTTGGTGCAAAAGACGTCGGCCCGATCATCGGCGCGGTGAACAGCATCCCTGCCCTGCCCACGCGGCCGCTCGACAATGAAGACATCACCGTCACGGCGCGCGTCGCTCCGTCCTTTGCTCCGCTTGGCACCGTCACGCTGCGTTGGCGCGTCATGTATGGCGTCACCAACTCGGTCCAGATGCTCGACGACGGCTTGCATGGCGACGGGGTGGCGGGCGACCGGATTTTCGGAGCGACCATTCCGGCGAGCGCCTCGACCAACGGCCAGATGGTCCGCTACTACGTCACCGCAAACGACACGGTCGGCCGCACGTCGCGCTGGCCGCTGTTTGAAGACCCGCTTGGCTCCCCAGAATATCTCGGCACCGTCGTGGCCAACGTGCCGTCGGTTACCAGCGCGCTGCCCATTTGGGAATGGTTCGCCCTGGACGTGGCGAACGCGCGCACCGTCACCGGCACACGCGGTTCGGTGTTTTTCAAAGGAGTCTTCTACGACAACATCCGCATCCGCCGCCGCGGTGCGGCCACGACCAACGGGCAGAAGTTTGATTTCCTCCGCGGATATCGTCTCCACATCGACAACGAGCTGACCGACCTCGACGAGGTGAACTTCAACAACGAAGCGCAGGACCCCTCGTTCATCCGTCCGCCGATGGCCTGGGAAACCTTTCGTGTCGCGGGCAACGCCGCCTGTCTTTCCTTTCACATGCTCATGCGGGTGAACGGCAGCACGGACCGCGTCGGCGTCTTCATCGAACAGGTGGACGAACGACTGCTCGAGCGCAACGGGATGAATCCCGAGGGCGCGCTCTACAAGTTTGTCCAGCGCGGCAACCTCAATCCCATCTTCTCCGACACGACCGATGGCGTGGAAAAGAAGACGCGTCTCGACGAGAACCGCGCCGACCTCCAGGCGTTGTGCAACGCGCTCACGCTGACCAACACGCCCGCCGCCCGCCTCGCCTTCATCATGGACAACTTCAATGTTCCCGCGCTGATGACGCACCTCGCCTGCCGCTCCATGACCATGGACTCGGATGACGTGCGGAAAAACATCTACATGTATCGCGACACGCTGGGCAACGGCGAGTGGACCATTCTACCGTGGGACAAGGACTGGAGCTTCGGCATCGAAGGCGACGGCGGCCCCGGCCTGCGCCATCCGTTTTTCGGCGACCAGCCCCGGCGCAAGCCGAATGGCGATCAATGGAGCCTTCTCTACCACGCGGTCTTCAACGACCCGAAGCTGAGCGCGATGTATCTGCGCCGCCTCCGCACCGTGCTCGACGCTCAATTGCAACCGCCCGGGACGCCAATCAGCAGCAGCTACTTTGAACAACGCATGGCGGAATGGTTCACACCCTCTTTTCCACATCTGGGCACCGGTCCATCAAATGCCGTCTTCGGCGCCAGCGGGAGCATCCGCAGCTTCCTGCCGACACGCCGGACGGATCTTTATGTGACCTATGCCGCAACCAACACGGCAGCCGCAGCCACGAACCGCCTCGTCCCGCTGGCGCAATTGCCGAACGTGGCGATCCAGATTGGCGAGATTGAGTTCAACCCGGCGTCCGGCAATCAGGCGCAGGAATACATCCAGCTCGTGAACAACAATCCGTTCGCGGTGGATGTGTCGGGCTGGAAGATCGATGGCGCCGTGCAGCACACGATGAAGGCGGGCACGGTCATTCTCGCCAGCAACGTGATGTATCTGTCGCCGGACGTCGTCGCGTTTCGCGCGCGCACCAGCGGACCGCGCGGCGGCCAGGGCCTGCTCGTGCAGGGCAATTATCAGGGGCAGCTTTCGGCGCGCGGCGAGGTACTTGCCTTGCGCGATGATCGTGGGCGCGTGGTTCACACCAATACCTACGTTGGGGCTCCGTCGTTGGCGCAGCGGTTCCTGCGCGTCACGGAGCTGATGTATCATCCTTCGGCGGTGGCGGGGAACACGAACGGGGCGGAGGAGTTTGAGTTCATCGAGCTGAAGAACATCTCCACGAACCAGGCTTTGAGCCTGACGGGTGTGCGCTTCATCAACGGCGTGGAGTTCGACTTCACGGGCAGCACAGTGACCGCTCTCGCGCC
>CAMCCU010000084.1 GCA_945872975.1 Pedosphaera parvula Ellin514 | reverse complement strand
ACTTTCGCCGCCGGTTGCGCCTGAGCAAACCGTCATTCTCATGGCTGAAAATCTGGATAAACCAATCGCCGCGCTGATTCTCTGCGACCCAATCGCAGGCTCTCTGCGGATTGCGGCGCTGACACTGCTCGACCGGCTGGTGGTGGCGTTGCACCGGGCAGGCTGTTCGCCGATCCGCATCCTTTGCCCCGGCGAATTGCCATCGCTGCAACGAAGCAAGGCGCTGGGGATTTCGGTGGAAGTGGTTCCAGCAGTTCCTGCGACGAGCGGGCCGGTATTGCTCGCCGATTGCCAGCTGCTTGTGCAACCGGCCGATGTACTCACGGTCATCCGTCAACGCGGGCGCCTGGCCGATGCGGCGGGCCAGCCGCTCACGCTCGGGCTGGTGGAATCTTTCGTGACCGGTGAAGTCGAAGGTGCGCTCAAAGGGCTGGTTCCGGTCCGCGCGGTCGGCGTGGCTGGCCGTGTGGAGAGCCCCGAATCTGCCGTCGCGATGGAGCGCCGGCTCTGGGCTTCGCTCGGAAGTTCCAGCGATGGCGTGGGGGACACGTACTTCAACCGTCCGCTCGGACGCTTCCTCTCCAAGATTCTCATCCACACTCCAGTGACTCCGAATCAAGTCACGGTGATCTCGGCGTTGATCGGCCTGGTGAGCGCGTGGTTCTTCGCGCAGGGGAATTACACGGCGGGAATCATCGGCGCGCTGCTGCTCCAGCTCTCGGCGCTGGTGGATTGCGTGGATGGCGACATCGCGCGTGTCGTCTTCAAGGAATCGCCCATCGGCAAATGGCTGGATCTCGGGCTCGATCAAGTGGTCCACGTCGCCGTGTTTGCCACGCTCGCGGTCGGGCTCTCCCGTGCCGGTGCGGATGCGCCGGTGGTGTGGCTGGGCATCAGCGCGGTGGTGGGCGCAGTGATTTCGTTCCCGGTCGTCGTGCGGGCACGGCGGCTTTCCAACAAAGATTTGGACACGAAGCTGGAGAAATTCATCGACGCAGCCTCGACGCGGGATTTCACCGCGCTGATCGTCTTCCTCGCCGTGATCAGTCGTCTCGAATGGTTCCTGTGGCTGACTGGAATTACGGTCCACATCTTTTGGATTACGGCATTGATCATGCAGTTGCCGAAGAAACCTTCCGCAGGATCGGCCCAGAATTCCGGCTCATGAAGCACGCCATACGCGGCATCCTCCTGCTGCTGGGACTGGCGTTGTTCGGCTGGTTCGTGCAACGCGCCGGGCCGGGGGAAATCTGGCGGACGTGCGCGAGCCTCGGCTGGTATGCGCCTCTGACGCTCATCCCTTACGGAATCGTTTACATCGCGGACACGATCGGCTGGCGGTTCGCCTTCGTGGCGCGGGCGTTGAAAGGGATTGGCTTCTGGACTCTCTATCGCGTCCGCTGGTGCGGCGAGGCGGTGAACAACGTCGTGCCGTCGGCCTACGTCGGCGGCGAGGCGGTGAAGGTCTATCTGCTCCACAAGCGCGGAGCTGACGCGGGAGAAGCGGCGGCGAGCGTCATCATCGGGCGATCGCTTCAGACGTTGACGCAGGTGATCTTCATCGCGCTGGGTTCAGCGGCATTCCTTTCACTGGCACCGGCGGAATCTGGCGTGAGGAAAGGATTGATGCTCGTTCTCGCCGGGAGCATCGCGGCGGTGGTCGCGCTCTTCTGGCTGCAGAGTCGCGGAATGTTTTTGATGATCTTCAAGGCGCTCGACCAATTTGGAATGCGCCTGGCCATGTTGGAATCGCGCCGGGCAAGCTTGAAGCGGATCGATGAACGGGTGATGGGATTTTACCGGGGCGAACGGAGACGCGTCGCGGCCAGCGCGGCCGGGTATCTCGGCGGCTGGTTGCTGGACACGATGGATATTCTGCTCGTGTCGTGGCTCGTCGGAATGCCCATCAGTTGGACCCAGGCGCTGGCGATCGAGGCGTTCATCGGCGTGGCCAAGGTGATGGGCTTGTTCGTGCCTGGCGCGATCGGAGTTCAGGAAACCGGGATCGCGCTGGTGGGCCGGCTGGCGGGTTTGCCGGATGCGCTCGGCCTCTCGTACGCCATCATCCGGCGCGGGCGCGAGGTGGTTTATTCTTCCATTGGCTGGCTGCTTCTTTACGTTGAGGAGGCTTCGTTGAAAGGGATTTCCGGCAGAATCTCTGCCCGGACCCGCACTGAACTATGAGAGCATTTATCTACGCCGCCGGACGTGCGACACGACTGGGTCCCGACTATGCGCGCCGTCCCAAAATCCTGATCGAGCTCGGCGGGCGTTCGCTCCTGGAGTGGCATGTGATGCGCCTGCGCGAGGTGGGCGTCACGGAACTCACCTTGATCACCGGCCACGAGCGCGAGCAGATCGCCGCCGAACTGCCGACGCTGTCGCAGACGCACGGCTTGAAGATAGGCGAGATTCACAATCCGAATTTCACGGAAGGCAGCGTGCTGAGCTTCGAGGTTTCCCTGGAAGCGGTGCTGGCTGGAGGCGATTCCGTCCTGCTGATGGATGGCGACGTATTATATCCGGCAGAGATGCTGCGTCGATTGATCGCGTCCCCGAATGACTCGGTGCTGCTGTTGGACCGGGGCTATTCCACGGAGGACGATGACCCGGTGCTCGTCCCGATGCACGACGGACGTCCGTTCGATTTCGTGAAACGTTGGGCAGGCGAGGCGGAGCAGATTGGAGAATCCATCGGCTTCTTCAAAGTGGCGCCGGGCGACCTGCAATTGATCGCCAACGAAACCCGCCGGCGAACGGTGGGCGAAGGCCGGCTGGATTCGTACGACGATGTGCTGCGCGTACTCGTCAAAGCGGGACGCTTTGCCTGTGAAGATGTCACTGGGATGCCGTGGACGGAGATCGACTTCCCCAAGGACGTGGCTTACGCGCGGAGCGAGATTTTGCCAGCCCTGGCGGGCTCGACCATCAATGGTTGTGAGCGCGGTTGAACCCAGGGATCGTTGAGCGGTCCGGATCATAGGCATTGCCTCGTGAGCGAATTCATCCAGAAAGTCGAGGAGGCGATGGTCAGCCGAAGGCTGGTTGGACGAGGTCAGGCATTGCTGCTCGCGGTTTCGGGAGGAGTGGATTCAATGGTTCTTCTCCAGGTGCTTGCCACGCTGGCGTCCCGGCATGGGTGGGAGCTGACGGTGGCGCACTTTAACCATCGATTGCGGGGACGCAGCAGCGATGCGGACGAGAAGTTTGTGCGGGCAGCGGCGGGGAAGTTAGGGCTGCCGTTCACCTCCGACTCGGCGGATGTGAAGGGGCTGGCGAAGGCGGAGGGACTATCGATCGAGATGGCGGCGCGGCGCTGTCGGCACGCATTCTTTGCGCGAGTCGCGAAAGAGCGGGAGATCAAACAAATCGCGTTGGCCCATCATGCGGAGGATCAGGTGGAACTCTTCTTCTTGAGGCTGCTGCGGGGCGCAGGGACGCAGGGATTGTCCGGGATGAAGCTGGAGGCTGCGGCTCCGTGGGATGAAGAGGTTCGGCTGATTCGTCCCTTGCTGGATTGCGCGCGGGAGCAGATCGTTTCGTTCGCTCAAGAGGCCGGCATCCGTCACAGGGAAGATGCTTCCAACCGGTCCAGCGAGGTTCTCCGCAACCGAGTCAGACACGAACTCCTGCCCTTGCTGCGCCACCGTTTTCAGCCTGCGTTGAACAAAGTCTTGCTGCGACAGATGGAAATCCTGTCGGCGGATGCTGAACTGTTGCACACGGAGGCGGAGCGGTGGCGTCGGGATCGCAGGGAACGGTTTGACGCGCTGCCAGTGGCGATCCAGCGGAGAATCCTGCAGGGCGAGCTGGAAGAACTCAAGGTGACGCCTGAGTTTGATCTGATTGAATCGTTGCGAACATCGCCTGCCAAAGCCATCAACGTGAGTCACCAGCGATGGTTGTCGCACGACGGCAAAGGCAGGTTGTGCGAGAGAGCAGCGAAGCGGGAAACGATGGCGGAGGGGCAACTGGAGCTGATGCTCGACGCGCGCGGCGGCGAAGGAAACTTCGATGGCCTCTCCTGGCAATGGCAGAGAGTTCGAGCCCGGTCGGCAGCCCTGCCTCGCTTTGTCCGCGGTTGCGAATGGTTTGATGCAGATCGTGTCGGAACGCAGATCGTCTTGCGCCACTGGCGGGCGGGAGATCGGTTTCAGCCGATCGGAATGGCCAACTCCCAAAAGCTCCAGGACATCTTCACCAACCTCAAGGTGCCGCGCAGGGAACGGCTTCGGCGGGTGGTGGCCACGACGCACGATGGCGTCATCTGGTGGGTCGAGGGCTTGCGGATTGGCGAGTTGTTCAAGCTGCGCTCAGAAACGAAGGTCAGGCTGAAGTGGTCCTGGTCACGGCAGGTTGTTTTGAACAGGTGCAAATAGACGGTGCAGTAATTGCCCGCTCCGCCGATATTTCTGGCGCTATGGTGTGCCTTCTCGCATGTCTTTCATGCTGGACAAGGGCGGTGCACACCGCTTGAAATGGTCAATCAGGTGCGGTTTCAGCGCGGTTTGCGTGGGACATACACCCATGCTAGGCTTCGCGGAAAGAACGGAAAATTCATGTCCGACGAAAACAAAAACAAAGACGACGAACGCGGCGGAAAACGAAACGGAGAGTTTCGCATCCCTCCCCGCACCTGGATCATCTGGATCGCCATTCTTGGAGCCATCCCATTGCTGATGGTTTTTAAGAATGCGGGTCCAGCCGCACCAGACGAACTGACTCAGTCCCAGTTGATGGAAAGACTGGATTCCAACCAGATCGTCAAAGGAGTCATTTACTACGATCCCCAGTCCCCCTATCTGCATGAGATTCGCGGCAAATACTTCAAGACAGATGCGTCCGGCGCTCGCCTGGAGGAAAACGGGAACCCGAAAGAAGCGCAAAATTTCGTTTCGAAAGTGCGCCTGACCGAGAAGGTTGAAAACCGTTTGCTGGAAACCCGGCTCTTTGAAATCAGACAGCCGAACACGGTGCTGCTCGGGCTGGCCTACAGCCTCGGCCCGATCCTTGTGATCGGCTTGCTGGTCTGGTTCTTCTTCATCCGCCAGATCAAGATGGCCGGCAAGGGCGCGCTCAGCTTTGGCAAGAGCAAGGCTCGGATGCTCTCAAAGGACAAGAACAAGACGACCTTCAAGGACGTCGCCGGTGTTGAGGAAGCCAAGGAAGAAGTCTCCGAGCTGGTGGATTTCCTCAAGGACCCCAAGAAATTCCAGAAGCTCGGCGGTCGCATCCCGAAAGGCATCCTGATGGTCGGCTCGCCCGGCACAGGTAAGACGCTTTTGGCGCGGGCCATCGCGGGCGAGGCAGACGCCGCATTCTTCAGCATCAGCGGCTCGGACTTCGTGGAAATGTTCGTCGGTGTCGGCGCCAGCCGTGTGCGCGACATGTTTGAACAGGCTCGCAAGAACACGCCGTGCCTCATCTTCATCGACGAGATTGACGCCGTCGGTCGCAGCCGTGGTCACGGTCTGGGCGGTGGAAACGACGAGCGCGAACAAACGCTCAACGCCTTGCTGGTTGAGATGGACGGGTTTGATACGACGGAAGGCATCATCATCATCGCGGCGACGAACCGCCCCGACGTCCTCGATCCCGCCCTGTTGCGCCCCGGACGTTTTGATCGCCAGATCACGGTCAACCTGCCTGATGTCCGAGGTCGCGAGGCGATTTTGAAAGTTCACGCGAAGAACGTGAAGCTCGATCCGAGCGTCGATCTGGCGGTGATCGCTCGAGGAACTCCAGGTTACTCCGGCGCAGAGCTCGCCAATCTCCTGAACGAAGCAGCGTTGCTGGCCGCCCGCACGGGCTTGAAGGCCGTGGGAATGTCCGAACTTGAAGAAGCGCGCGACAAAGTACGCTGGGGCCGCGAGCGCCGCACGCTTGCCATGTCGGATGAAGAGAAGCGCGACACGGCGTGGCACGAAGCCGGACACGCCCTCGTCAATGTGCTGCTCAACAACACGCATCCCCTGCACAAGGTCACGATCATCCCGCGCGGCCGTGCGCTGGGCATGACGATGATGCTTCCGGTGAAGGACGTGTTGAGCCAGAGCCGCAAACGCCTGATGGATGACATCGCGGTGACGATGGCGGGAAGAATCGCGGAAGAAATGGTTTCCCAAGACATCTCCAGCGGCGCATCGGGTGACATCCAGATGGCCACGCAGATGGCTCGAGCGATGGTGACCCAGTGGGGCATGAGCGAGCGCATGGGCATGATTCAGTATGGCGACTCCAACGAATACGTATTCCTCGGCCGCGAGATGGGCAAGAGCAAGGATTACAGCGAGTCGACGTCGCAATCCATCGATGCCGAGGTGAAGCGCATCATCGACGAAAACTTCCAGCGCGCGAAGGAACTCATCAACGCAAACCGCGACAAGCTGGAGATGATTGCCAAGTATCTGCTCGAGCATGAAACGCTGGACGGGGCGCAGGTCGTTGAAATCGTGCGCACCGGCAAGTTCACGCCTCCGCCTCCGCCGATTCCAGTCGGTCCGCCCACGGGCGCCCAAGCGGCGACTCCTTTGCCGGAAGTGATGAAGCCGAGCCCGCCGAAGATTGATCCCGGCCTCGGTTCACCCGCTCCCGCTCCGGCGTAGGCTGGTTCGCTGCTTCTTTTTTCGACTGCCTCGCGTCCAGTTCTGGGCGCGAGGCGGTTTCATTTGGTATTGGTTTTGACTACCTGTGCCGGCATTGCCTAGCCTTCACCGCATGATTATCGCGCCCTCCCTGCTGGCCAGTGACTTTGGCAAATTCGCCAAGGAAACCATCCGCGCCAGCAAGGCCAAGGCGGACTGGCTGCACCTCGACATCATGGACGGCCATTTCGTGCCGAACATCTCGTTTGGTCCGGAGGTCGTCCGGGTCTTGCGTCGCGAGACGAAGATGACCTTCGACGTTCACCTGATGTGCTCCAATCCAGAGATTCTCCTCGAACCATTCGCCAAAGCTGGAGCCGATCTGATCACCATCCACGCCGAGTTGGGCGACCGCGTGCCGCAGTTGCTTTGGAAGATTCGTTCGTTGGGTGTGAAAGTC
Organism: Pedosphaera parvula Ellin514; assembly: GCA_945872975.1. Classification (GTDB taxonomy): domain Bacteria; phylum Verrucomicrobiota; class Verrucomicrobiia; order Limisphaerales; family JADJPG01; genus JADJPG01. Next base: position 7,361 of record CAMCCU010000084.1, on the reverse strand, counting down.
GGCCTGGCCGTCAATCCACCGACGGGAATTGCCAATGCCGAGCCTTACCTGAGCCAGATTGATTTGCTGCTCGTGATGACAGTGAACCCGGGCTTCGGCGGACAGCCGTTCATCCAGGAGATGTTGCCCAAGATCCAGCAGGCGGCGGCGTGGCGGCGCGAGCGCGGGCTGAATTTCCGCATTGAAGTGGACGGCGGGATCAACCAGACGACGGCGGTGGAATGTGCCAGGGCCGGGGCGGACACTTTCGTCAGCGGGACAGCTTTGTTCGGTCAGCGGCAACTCGGTCGGGCCATTTCGAAAATGCGCCAGGCCGTGACTCGCGCGGCGGCGGGCCAGTAGGGCTCGTGCTGAAGAGTCGTTCGTCGAACGGAATCAGAAAGCGGCAGGCCCCGCCGCCAAGTTCCCTGTTGAATTTTCGCCGGAACGTCCCACACTTTCCCCAGCCCGAAGTGAATGCGTCCAAGTCCAACGCGAAACGAAAGGTGCTCCTCATCGAGGATAACCTGGGCGACGCGCGCCTCATGCGCGAATACCTCGCTGACCCCGCCGGAGCCTCGTTTGAACTGGAGCACGTCACCTCCCTGACTGACGGTCTCGCGCGACTCGGCAACGGCGGCATCGATCTCGTCCTGCTCGATCTTTCCCTGCCGGACAGCCCGATGGCGGAGACCTTCAAGCGCGCCCACGCCGCCGCCCCAGAGGTTCCCATCATCGTCATGAGCGGCCTCGACGACGAAAGGAACGCCATCGAGACGGTGCAGGAAGGCGCGCAGGATTATCTCGTCAAAGCGTTCGTGGACACGCGCCTGCTCGTCCACGCGATGCGTTACGCCATCGAGCGCAAGCGCGCCGAGGAAGCTCTCGCCCAGGAGCGCGACCTTCTCCATACGCTGCTGGATAACCTTCCCGATCGCATCTACTTCAAGGACAGCCAGAGCCGCTTCACCCGCATCAGCAAAGCCGTCGCCAAGCAGTTCAAGATCTCCCATCCCCGGGAGGCGATGGGCAAGACAGACCGCGACTTCTTCTCTGCGGAACACGCCGAGAGCGCGCGGATGGATGAGGCGCAGGTCATGGAGACCGGGCACCCCGTCCTTGGCAAAGTCGAGCGCGAAGTCCTCCCCGACGGCAGCGTCACCTGGGCGCTCACCACGAAGCTTCCGCTCAAGAACCGGCAGGGGAAGATCATCGGGAACTTCGGCATCAGCCGCGACATCACCGAGATCAAACGCATCGAGGAACACCTCGACAGCGAGCGCAACCTGCTCCGCTCGCTCATCGACAACCTGCCGGACTACATCTATGTCAAGGATACGGAAGGCCGTTACCTGCTCGACAACATTGCGCACCGCCGCTGGCTCGGCGCGGACGCGGAAAGCCAGGTCATCGGCCGGCGCGTCTCAGATTTCTTTCCGCCCGAAAGCACCGCCAAGTTTGCCAATGACGATGACCGCGTCATTCAATCGGGGTTCGCCCTGCTCAACCGCGAGGAACTCGTTGAAGACCGCTTTGGCAACAAACGCTGGCACGCCACGACGAAGGTTCCGATTCGCAACAACGCCGGCAAAGTCACCGGGCTGGTCGGCATCAGCCGCGACATCACCGAGGGCAAGCTCTCCGAGGAAGCCATCCGCGAGGCGAACGAGGAGCTCGCGCGAAACAAGGACGAGCTGCAGCGGACGTTGTCCGAGCTGCAACGCTCTCACGAAGATTTGAAGTCCGCCCAGTTCCAGCTCATCCAGGCGGAGAAGATGCAGTCCATCGGACGCCTCGCCGCCGGCATCGCGCACGAGGTGAAGAACCCGCTGGGCATCCTGCGCATGGGCACCGACTACCTCGCGCAGAGCCTGAAATCCTCCGACGAGAACGTCTCGCTGATCCTCACGGACATGACGGACGCGATCAAACGCGCGGACGGCATCATCATGGGCCTGCTCGATTTTTCTGTCCCTCACGCGCTTGATACACACGCGGAGGATCTCAGCTCCATTCTCGATCAGTCCATCGGGCTGGTCCGCCATTCGCTGGGCGAAGCCGGCCTCAAACTCGTGCGCGAACTGGGGAGCGATCTGCCACCCGTCTGGATCGATCGGAACAAGATCAAGCAAGTCTTCGTCAACATCCTCACCAACGCCATTCACGCCACGCCGGAGGGCGGCACCATCACCGTGCGCACCAGCAGCCGCGTGCTGGGCAAAGTTGATCACGACGACGGGAGCCGCGAGGCTGACCGCATCCGCGCCGGCGAAACCGTGGTCATCGCCGAGGTCATCGACAGCGGCAGTGGCATTCCAGAAGACAAGCTCCGGCACATCTTCGATCCCTTCTTCACCACCAAGGCCACCGGCAAGGGGACCGGCCTCGGCCTCACCGTCACCAAGAAAATCGTCGAGCTCCACGGAGGCAGTCTGGACATCAGAAACCGCAAAGAAGGTGGAGTCACCGTCACCATTATGTTTAAGGTCTAACCATGGAAAACACGACAACGAACCCTGTCCCAGCCGAAGCACCGGAAGCCACGACGCAGCCCCCTGCCCCGCCGAAGAAGCGCATCCTGGTCATCGACGACGAAGTCAGCTTCGCGCGCATGGTGAAGATGAACCTCGAAAAATCCGGAGCCTTCGAAGTGCGGGTGGAGAACAGGGCGATGAACGCCCTGTCCGCCGCGCGCGAGTTTCTGCCGGACCTCATCCTTCTCGACGTCATCATGCCGGGCATGGATGGTGGCGACGTCTCCAAGCAGATCAAGCGCGACCGTAATCTCAAGGGTACGCCGATCGTTTTCCTCACCGCCACCGTCTCTCGACGCGAAGCGGGCGAGGGCGGCTTGAACAGCGGCGGTGAACTGTTCCTCGCCAAGCCCGTGAGCGTCGAGGCGCTCATCGCCTGCATCAACGAACACATCCGCAAGCCTGAAGCGCCCGCCCCTGTGCAGCCCTGAACACCGTGGCCTCCAGTGAAACGGGCCTCGACTCAGGTCGAGGCCCGTTCACCAGACAGCTCGGAAATCCGTGACTATTTGGCGAGCTCTACGTTCACCCGTTGCTGGGCCACGCTCAGCAGGTATTTCGTGTAGGGCGCGTTGTGAATGCCAAGACTCTTGTCTTGTGAGACGAGGTAGAGGTTGAACCGTGCGTCTTTGATCCCTTGCGGTATCTGGGCCTGTTCGGCGGTAATCGGTCCCGTGATGGAGGGACTGTGACTCGGGTTCGAGAGGTCGCCCGGAACAGTGTATTCCCAACCGCGAGCCTCATACTTGGAAGCCCATGAGTTCGTGTTCTTAGTTGAGGCCCAGAGGTCCAACAGGTTCTTGGTCGTGGAAATCATCGAACTGAGCTCCGACTGGGTGGTGAAGAGCAGGTTGGTCGGAGACTTTGCGCCGGTGGTATCCGTGTGACACACCGCACATGCCTGCACGGTCGCACGGAAGGCGTGACCAGTGTATGCCGGAGATCCCGGCGTCGGATTCGTTTCACCATGCCCGTGGGTATGACAGCCAGCGCATTGGCGGGGGTTCGTTCTGTGTGCGCCCTGGGGCGGTGCTGGGGTGGCGGTGATACCGATGGAGCCCATGAATATATTATACTGCGGCGAATAGTGGGGAGCTCGGCTACTGGAAGTGACGGTGGCTCCGCGCGCGTTATGGCACTGAGCGCAGATGCTGACGTTGGGATTGTATTGGGACGCGAAGTTGGTCCCGGTATTGTAGGAGAAGAAGTTGGTTGAAGTCAGGGGATTCCTCAAAGAGTTGGTGTACACGACACCGGTGAGGACGTTGGTGTACTTGTGCATTTGATGAACGTCGTGGCAGACAACGCAACCAACAGGCGTGCTGACTGCTTCCGCGCCACTGGGCCAGGCCACATTGGTTCGCGCGTTGCCTGTCCGTGAATTATAGGCACCCACCATCTCAAGGCGGACAGCGCCGGAATGGCAGGCGCCGCAGGAACTCATCCGGCCGACGGCGGTCGTGCGGTTCGTGCTCGTGAAATCGGCGACCAAATCTTGAATCACTGCCGAGTGCGGCGAGCTGGTCCATTCATCATAGGTGGGATGATGAAAGCCATTGTGGCAGCCACCGCAGAGCATTGATGACCGCGTGACGATGGGATAGAGCGCCGGCGGATCGCCCGAGTCCATGTGGTTGCCCGCCGGCCCATGACAGCTCTCGCACTGCACGTTGGCAAACTGAGGAGTGGCGCTTTCGCTGATGAAGCCGCTCGGCACTCCGACCCCCACGGCATGACAGACAATACATTCCGGGTTGTTGTGCTGATTAACGTTCTTCAGCGTCTGGTAAGCATTGGCATGAGGTGTCTTGGACCAGCTGGCGTGAACAGAGTCGTGGCAATCGGCGCAGGCACCCGCTCCCTGATACCGCGGAGCGCCACCCTTGACCCGGTGAAATCCCGCCGCGCCATGCTTCGGAACGGTCACTGAATTGCCGCTGGTGGACGGACCGATGTTGGTCCAGGCCGATCCGTTCAAAGCGCCCGTGCGTTCAACCTGATACGGCCCTTCAAAGCCAAACCACTCAATCCGCAGTCCTTGACCTTGAGTTTCAGTGATGGAAGTGATGTTGGGGCGCGAGTCGATACCGCCCGGTGTCGGCTTGAGCAGGACAAAGCCAGTGCTTTGAGCAGAGGCGTGCGTCGTCATCAGGCAAGAGCCGGCAACGACCAGGGAAAGGAACGCCGTCCGGTGACTCAATGGACGCGTTCGGGAAACATGGGTTGTAGTTTTCATGGGATCTCCTCAATGATTTTAGAACGAACATGGAAAGCAGCACCGCTCGCTGCGCCTGAGACAAACGCAGCAGGTGGAAAGGAAATTGATACGAGCTGGCAATTCACACCGCACATAACCGGTGGCTTTCTCTTACGCTGTTTAGACACTTCGGACTTCAGGTTCATGTTTACCTGAAACGCGAAAATGCTGGCTACACATCCCTTGCTAAATCTGTGTACCGGCTTGTTTTTATTAGTCCGTGGACGGGGTAATCCAACAACGCCCGACTCCGATCCAATGCCCTCGCCCTCGCCGTGCGCAAATGCGTCTGCGATTGCGCATTGACCGATCCAGCGCCTTTTCCTAACGATGTCCCATGTTCCACCGCTTGCTGACCTCCCTAGGATTTGCCGCACTCCTGTCGCTCACCGCTGTCGCCGCTGACGGCGTCAAGATCTCCGAGCAGACGGACAAACTTCGCATCGAGATCAACGGCGAGCACTTCACCGACTACTGTTTCAAGGGCGCGCCCCACGTTTACTTCTATCCCCTGCTCGGCCCCGGCGGCGCACCCATGACGCGCAACTGGCCGATGAAGGAAGTGGCCGGCGAGGAGAAGGATCATCCGCATCACCGCTCGCTCTGGTATTCGCATGGCGCGGTCAACGGCGTGGACTTCTGGTCGGAGACCCCGAAGGCCGGGAAGATCGTTCACGACAAGTTTCTCGAAGTGAAGAGCGGCGCGAACTCCGGCGTCATCCGCTCGGCGAACAAATGGATCGCGCCCGATGGCTCCGTCACCATGACCGATGAGCGCACCTTCCGCGTCTTCACCCGGCCGAGCAACGAGCGTCTCTTCGACTTCGAAGTCACCCTCAAGGCGGGCGACAAGGACATCGTACTCGGCGACACGAAGGAAGGTTCCATGGCGGTGCGCGTGAACGAATCCATGCGCGGCATTCTCGCGAAGGAACCCGGCGAGAAGAAAGCCAAGGTCGGCAAAGGCCGCATCGCCATGAGCAGCGGCGTCACCAGTAGCGGCAACGGCGACGAGAAAGCCTGGGGCAAACGCGCCGAGTGGTGTGATTACTCCGGCCCCGTCGATGGCAAGACCGTCGGCATTGCCATCTTCGATCATCCCAAGAACCCGAAGGCTCCGACCTGGTGGCACGTCCGCGAATACGGACTCTTCGCCGCGAATCCATTCGGCGTGCATGACTTCGAGAAGCAGCCCAAGGGTGCGGGCGACATCACGATTCCCGCCGGCAAGAGCATCACGTTCAAGTATCGCTTCTACATCCACGAAGGCGATGAAACCGCCGGCAAAGTCGCGGAGCGATATAAGGATTACACCGTGTTAAGTGAAGCGCTGCCATTGAAGATTCCCTGAAGCCGCACCGTCTCTTTATCCACTCAACGAATATGAAACACCTCAACCGTCGTTCCTTCCTTAAATCCGCCGCCGTCACCACCGCTGCCGTCACTTGGTCGGCCAAGTCATGGTCCCAGGTCGCCAGCGCCAATGACGACGTGCGCGTCGCCGTCGTCGGCTTCGGCGGACGCGGCGGCGATCACCTCAAAGGTCTCTCCAGCGTCAAAGGCACCCGCATCGCCGGCCTGTGCGATGTCGATGACACCATCCTCGGGCGCGAGAAACAGAAGTGGTCGGACAAGGGCGTCACCGTCGAGACCAGCAAAGACATCCGACGCCTGCTCGAAAGCAAGAACATCGACGCCATCTCCATCGCCACGCCGAACCACTGGCACGCCCTCGGCGCCATCTGGGCCGTGCAGGCCGGCAAGGATGTCTATGTTGAGAAGCCCGTTTCCCACAACGTCTGGGAAGGCCGCAAGATCGTCGAAGCCGCACGCAAGTATGGCAAGATGGTCCAGACCGGCACCCAGAGCCGCTCCAGCCAGGCCATCAAGGAAGCCGTCGCCTGGGTCGCCGCCGGCAACCTCGGCAAGATCACCGCGGCACGCGGCCTCTGCTACAAGCCCCGCCCCAGCATTGGCAAGGTGGAAGGCCCGCAGCCCGTCCCCGCCGGCGTTGATTACGATCTCTGGTGCGGCCCCGCACCCATGGACCCGATTCGCCGCAAGAAATTCCACTACGACTGGCACTGGATCTGGAACTACGGCTGCGGCGACCTCGGCAACCAGGGCATCCACCAGATGGACATCGCGCGCTGGTTCCTCGGCGTGAACGAACTTTCCCCCCGCGTCGTCAGCCTCGGCGGACGCCTCGGCTACGATGACGACGGCGAGACCGCGAACACCCAGGTCATCTATCACGATTACGCGAAGGCTCCGCTCATCTTTGAAGTGCGCGGACTCCCCGCCAGCAAAGCCGCGATCAAGAACGGCGGATGGGGTGCAAGCGACATGGATAAGTTTCCGAAGGACAAAGGCGGCAGCGTCGCCGTGGTCATCCATTGCGAAGGCGGCATCGTGGTGGTGCCGAACTACTCCAGCGCCACTGCCTACGACAAGGACGGCGTGGAGCTCAAGAAATGGAACGACGACAAAGGCGACGGAAGCCACTACGAGAACTTCATCAAGGCCGTCCGCAGCCGGAAGCACACCGACCTCAACGCGGACATTCTCGAAGGCCACCTCTCCAGCGCCCT
>CAMCCU010000083.1 GCA_945872975.1 Pedosphaera parvula Ellin514 | reverse complement strand
GTTCGAAAGCCTGCGCGGCGGAAGAGCCGTGGCAGCTTCACACCGTCGTGGAGCGTCGCACGAATCATGGCGTGACCACCCGTCGCATGATAAGCGTCGGCGCGCGCGATGAAGAGCTGGCCGCATCCGGCGGAGAAACCCGCAAGCTTCGTCCAGCGCATGAGGTGCATGGGCAGGTAGCCGAGCAGCACAAAGTGAATGAGCGGAAGCAGCAGGCGCTCGCTGAACGTGCCGAGTTCCTGGCGTGGCACGCCGCTGGCGAGCGCCGCGCCCGAACTGTCCATGAAGCTGGCCATCCTTTGCAGCGCATCGGGTCCGAGGCGCACGTCTGCATCAATGAAGACGAGCAGCGGATGCCGGGCGAAGCCCGCCAGGACGTTACAGGCGTGCTGCTTTCCGCACCAACCCACAGGCAGCGGCGGCGCAGCCTCGAGTCGGACGCGAGGATCAATCGCGGCGAACTCGGCGACGATGGCCGCCGTTCGATCCGTGGAATGATCATCGAGCACGATGACTTCAAACTCTGCGCCTTGATTCGCGAGAACAGCTCCAAGCGTCGAGCGCAAGTTCTTCTCCTCGTTGCGGGCGGGAATGAGGACGCTCAGCGAAGGACGCTGGCTGCCTGTCGCGGACGGACGATTCGCAACGGGTCGATAGACGAGAAGATTAATCAGGAAGAGTCCCGCCGGAATGACCGCAAGCGCGAGCGCGATCAGGGCAAGCAGATCAAGGTTCATTTGTTCCCGTGCTCCTTCACGAACGATTCACCGCGCACCTTCGCCTTCAGCGCACGCCACAGATCGTAGATGCCGCCCTGCCCTGCTCCGCCACTGATGATTGTGCGGAAGTCGGAGGGGTCCCGGCGTTTCGCTTCAACGGCGAGGGCATCCAAATTGGTCGTGAGCTGTTGCTCCAATAGAGCAGACCAGGCTTCCGCCGAACGACCGCCATCGTTCGCACGATTGACTTCGATTGGTTCGCCGAAGCGCACGAGAATCTCCGGAAGGCGCTCTTCCCAAAAGACAAACTCGGTCGACATCGGCAGGAACAGTGCGCCGTCCACCTGAGCCGCGAGATGGCCGATGCCGGATTGAAAACGGACCGGCCGCTCGCGAACATCGGCAAAGCGGCTCTGCGGCGTCACCGCAAGGAGATGGTTCGGATGACTGAGAATTGATTGAGAGGTCCGCAGAAACTGGACGGCACCCCGCCGCGTCCCCTGCTCGACTCCGAAGAAGCCGAACTTCGCGAACATGCGATAGCGCTGGAGCATCGCGGCGTCGATCGGCGTGAACATGGTGCGGTCACGGAAACACACATCCTTGATCACCAGCCCGACGAGCGGATCCCACCACGATGCGTGGTTCGTGAAGATGACGAGCGGATGGCCGGCCGTATCCGGTGGCAGTCCCGAAATGGAGATGCGCAGCGTATGAAAGTGACGGCGAATGTAGCGGCGGCAATACCACGTGAACCACCGAAGGAGAAGCGGGTAGACGGTGGGGAGCTCTGTAGGAATGAAGCGTTGCTTGACGCTCTCACCCCTCACCCCGGCCCTCTCCCCGTTGAGGGGAGAGGGAGCAGGAACGGAAGCTTGCGCAACGATGCGACCCAACTCGGAATCCGTGAGCGTTAAGCAGTCCTTTCGATCTTCTCCCGCTGGCTGACCGCCGCCATCGCCGCACGAATCAACCAACGCGCCACTTCCGTCTCTCTCTCCCCTCAACGGGGAGAGGGCCGGGGTGAGGGGTGAGGCGGCTCGCTGCGCTTCCGCATCATCAGGGGCAGACGCCAGAGGTTTTCGCGCAGCGTTCATCTCTCTGTCACGCTTCGACCAGATCGCCACGCGCCGGTTCGGCGACCGGCGCTCCATTCGCAGTGCGCTCGGCCACGCCGTCCTTGTCGAGAGCGTCCGCTGCAATCCAGCCGCTCATCAGCACCATGGGCATTCCCGGTCCGGGATGCGCCGCGCCGCCCGCGAGATAAAAGCCGCGCAAGTCGGGCGAACGATTGCCGGGCTTGAACGCGCCGAGAAATTTCCCGTGGCTCGCAATCCCGTAGATGGCGCCGTCGAGCACGTGATAGCGGTCCTTGATATCCTGCGGCGTGAGCGTGCGCTCGAACACGATGCGCTCCTCGATGTCCGGCATCTGTCCCGTGCGTTTGAGCTTCTCGATGATCACCTTGCGGTAGGCGGGCAACATCTTCTTCCAGTCGTGGTGCGGCCGCAGATACGGCGTGTGGACGAGCACATAGAGCGCTTCGCCGCCAGCGGGCGCAGTGCCCGATTCCGTGCAAGAGGTCGCGGCGAGATAACAGGTCGGGTCGGGCGCAGGCTCGCCCTTCTTGTAAATCCAATCGAACTCCTCGTGCGGATCGCGGCTGAAGACGAAGTCATGATGTGCGAGATGGTCGTAGCGTTTCTTCAAGCCGAGATAGAGCACGACGCCTGAACACGCCGCTTCGTATCGGCGACGCTTATCGAATTTCCTACCGACCTCTCCATCGACCAGCTCGCGGTGGGTGCGGACGGAATCGCAGTTCGAGACGACGGCGCGCAACGGGATGACCTTGCCGCGATTCGTGCGAACGCCGGTGATGTCGCGACCTTCGGACAGGATCTCGGCGATGCGCGTGTTTGTGTGAATCTCCACGCCAAGCTCGCGCGCGAGCTTCTCCAGCGCGACCGGCACGGCGCGCGTGCCACCCATCGGATACCAGATGCCTTCATCCGTCTGCATGTGCGCGATGCCGCAGAGCACGGCCGGCGAACCGTAGGGCGACGAGCCGACGTATTGCGTGAAGTGATCCATCATCTGCGCCACACGCGCATCCGGCGTGAAGGAGCGGACCGTTCCCGCGACGCTCCGGCCCATGCGCATGGCGAGCACGTCTCCTAGCACCTTGGGATCGAAGGCGGTTTTGAAATCGAACATGTCGCGCAGGCCGCCAATGGGCTTGTAGAAGAAGAAACGCTGCGAGATGTCGTTCAGCCGCTGGCTGAACTTGAGGAAGTCGAGGTAACGCTGGCCGGAATTTTTGCCGGGCGCAAAACGCTCGAGTTCAGTGCTCATCTCTTCCGGCTTCTGCTTCAAGTTCAGCACCGAGCCATCCTCAAAGAAGCAGCGCCACTGCGGATCGAGCCTGACCATGTCGAGGTAATCCTCCATGCGACGACCGGCCTCGGTGAAGATGCGGCGCAGCACAGACGGAATCGTCACAATGGTCGGGCCCATGTCGAAGCGGAAGCCGTCGCCCTCGAGTTGCGCGGCCTTGCCACCGAGCCATTCGTTAGTTTCGAAGAGGACGACCTTGTAGCCGCGAGCGGCGAGCGTGCAGGCGGCGGCGAGTCCGCCGAGTCCGCCACCGATGACGCCGATGCGATGTTGCGAAGAAGTTTTCATGGTGTTGGATGCTTGGAGTGTTTGGTTCGACCAGAAAGTGATTTTACGAGCGCGACCATCGCGCGAGCGCGTTGAAGCAGGCCGCGTCCGTGAGTGACTCCCAAGTAAGCCTGGAACATCGCCTCGTCCTTGGGATGCGACGGGTCGAAGGCCGGGCGGAATTTGCTGCGACTCACGGTGACGACTTTGAGCGTGGTGAGTTCGAGCAATCCTTCCGCGCCGCGCGTGACACCGAAGCCACTGCGCTGACGTCCGCCGAACGGGAGGCGAGCATCGGCGGTCGGGATGATGAGATCGTTGATGCTGACGACGCCGGCGGTGATGGACGCCGCGATGGCGCGGGCGGTGGATTCATCGTGCGTGAAAATGCTCGCGCCCAAGGCGTAGGGACAATTATTTGTCCGGAAGATGGCGTCGGCATCGTCACTCACGGTGACTAGAGCGAGCACGGGCGCGAAGATGTCTTCGCGCAAGAGCTGGGCGGAAGGCGATACGCCGGCGAGGATCACGGGAGTTTGAATTGAGCCGTCATCCGCCCTGCCGCCAGCGATGAAGTGCGCGCCATGAGCAACGGCTTTGTCGAGAAGCGGCCTCAGTTGTTCCGTGGCAGCGGAAGTGAGCTGAATCGATCCGCGACCCGGGAACGCGCGAGCCAATCTTCCCTCAAGTTCCGTCGCGATGGAGCGATGGACGAAGACGCGCTTGGGGGCCATGCACGTCGCGCCGTTGTTCAGCGTGAGGCCAAAGGTCAGCGCCTTCACCACCAGATCGAGATCGGCATCCGCGCGAACGATGACCGCATCGCAGCCGCTGAGCTCCATCGTGGCCGGGATGAGATGGGGCGCGAGCTGGGCGAGAATCTTTTCGCCGGTGGCAGCGGATCCAGTGAAGAGCACCTTGTCAGGACGGGCTTCGATGGCGCTGCGGGCAGCCTCGGTGGATTCAGGGAGAAGCGCGACGAGATGCGAATCGAACCCGGCGAGATGGATGATCTCGATAAGCGCGCGCGCTGCGAAGGAGCCGCCGACCCCGGGCTTCAGAAGAACAGCGTTGCCCGCGACGAGCGCTTGAATCAGTTGCACACCGGGGAGGAGCAGCGGGTAATTGCCGGGGCCGATGATGAGAACGACGCCGCAGGGTTCACGACGAACCTCGCTGCGGACTCCGGCGAGCCAGAGAGGAAGCCCCCTCGATCCGAGGCGGCGCGGCGCGAGAAGTTTCGCGGCGTCACGCTCCAAAAAACGACAGGCTTCGGCCAGCGGCAGAACCTCGGCGGTGAGCGATTCGAGCGCTGGACGCTGGCGCGCCGAGGCGGAGGCTTCGGCGAGGAGCGGGGCGTGTTCGGCAATCAACCGGCGGAGTTCGCGCACGCGAGCGAGACGTTCGGACAGCGGTGTGGCGGCCCAGCGGGCTTGCGCGGCGCGCGCGGCGGTCATGGCGGAACAGGCGTTCATCTCTGCGCTGCTGTGGTTCACAGCAGAGAAACGGGCGTCCGTGTTCTTGGCCGAAGGGTTCACGAGATCGACTTGGATTTCAGGCCGAGCATCGTCGCCGCCGTGGAGAAGATGCCAGACTTCTCTGCGCTGGATTTTACGGACTGATCAACGCGTCCGCTGCGGAGGAGCGGGGTGTTGGTGTCCACGCCCAGATCTTCGAGCAACAGGCGCGAGCTGATGCGCGCGCTTTCGAAGATGACGGGGAGACCGCTGCCCGGATGCGTGCCGCCACCGACGAGATACATGCCGTCGAGATCCTCGAAGCGATTATGCGGGCGGAGGTGCAGCATCTGGTCGAGCGAATGCGCGAGGTTGAAGGTGGCACCGCGATAGATTTCGTAGCGCGAATCCCAGTCGGCTGGCGTGATGACGCGCTCGTAGCGGACGCGTTTCTCGATGTCGCCATAGCCGGCTTGCGCGATTTTCTCGAAGAGCAGTTTACGGAAGGGCGAGGTCTCTTTCGTCCAGTCGATGTTCGGATGTTGATGAGAGACGGGCGAGAGCACGTAGAGCGCGCTGTGGCCTTTCGGCGCGAGCGTGGGATCGGTGACGCAGGCGTTCTGGACGTAGAAGCTGGGGTCGCTGCTGAGGACGTGCTGGTTCTCAACCTCGTCAAGATTCTGCGTGTAGTTCTTCGCGATGTGGATGGTGTGATGCGGCAGGTCGAAGGTGCCTTCGACTCCTAGATACATCATGAAGGTGGAGCAGGAGTATTTCTTCTTCGCGAGCTTGGCGTTGGTCCAGCGCTTGCGGAGATGATCGGGAACCATGCGTTCCATGGCGCGGGCGAAGTCGGCGTTCACCACGACCGCATCAGCGCGATAAGTTCCGGCGCTGGTGCGGACGCCGACGGCGCGGCGGCCGGCGAAGAGGATTTCTTCCACCGGTTCGTTGAGGCAGATCTCGACGCCGAGCTTTTGGGCGACACGCGCCATTGCCTGCGACACCGCCGCGCAGCCGCCAATCGGGTGCCAGACGCCGTATTCGTATTCGAGGAAGCTGAGAATGCTGAAGAGGCTCGGGCAGCGGAACGGCGACATGCCGAGGTATTTCGATTGGAAACAGAATGCGAGGCGGACCCGTTCGTCTTTGAAGAAGCGCTTGAGGTAGGTGTCCACCGATTGATGCGGGCGAAGCATCGGCAGCATCTTAAGCATGCGGGCTTGCACCAAGTCCTGCCAGCCGAGGAAGGGGCTTTCAAGGAAAGGTTCCATCGCGCCGAGCTTGGTGCGGTTCTCGGAGAGGAATCGACGAAAGCCAGGTGCATCGGCAGGAGAGAGCGCTTCAATCTGCTTCTCCATGCGCTCGATGTTCGGCGTGCAATCGAGCGCGCCGCCCGCGCCAAATTGAATTCGATACTGCGGGTCGAGCCGCTCCATCGGCACCTCGGCGCGCAGGCTGGTGCCAGCGGCGCGGAAGATTTCATCGAGCACGCGCGGATAGAGAAAGAACGTGGGACCGAGATCAAACTTGTAGCCGTCCGCCTCGATGCTGGAGGTGCGTCCACCCACGAACGGAAGGCGTTCGATGATTTTGACTTTCACGCCCGCCGAAGCCAGGAGGATGGCCGATGCAAGCCCACCAGGACCGGCGCCAATGATGATGGTTTCTTTCGTCATGCGAATTGGAGTTCGAGTTGAGTCAGAGTGGGTGTCGAGGCTGGTCTGCTCGGAATCAGACCAATCAAAAGTTCGCGGGCGGCAATGCGGGCCGAATCCCAGCGTCCGCGCGGAACGGCTCCAGAGGAATAAATATCTAGAACGAAAGGAAGTCCGCGCCTGACCAACGGGGGAGCGGGCTGGATTGCGACCTCAGTCTTGGGAAGAGGCGGGGCGAGCACAGGCGCGGCAAAAGTGATTTTGATCGAGCCGGAGGTGTTCATACGGCTAGCGCAAGGCGCGGTTGCACGGAGGACAGACCTCCATCGACTGCGATTACCTGACCGGTGACCCAACATTGTTCTGGATTGAGCAGCCAGGCGATGGCGCTGGCAACTTCATTCGGTTCGCCGATGCGTCCGAGCGGATGGAGGGCGGCGCTGGTTTTGAGCGACGCTTCATTCTTGGTGAGCGACTCGGTGAGCGGCGTGCGGGTGAGACCGGGCGCGACACAGTTCACGCGGATATTGTAGCGGGCGTAGGTCGCAGCGGCCGATTGGGCGAGACCGACGACTCCAGCTTTCGCCGCAGCGATCGCTTCGTGGTTGATCATGCCGCGTTGAGCAACCGCTGATGAGAGTAGAACAATGCTGCCGCCACCTGAGCGCATCATCCGTGACGCGGCGCCGCGGAGGACGTGAAACGCAGTAGTCAGATTGGCGTTGAGGGTGTGCGCCCATTCCTCGCCGGTGGTGAGGTGAGCCGGCTTGAGCAGAAGCGAGCCGCAGCAGTTAACGACGCCGTCGAGGCGACCGAATTTTTCGCAGACTGCGGCGAAGGCATTCTCCACAGATTGCGCATCGGTGGCGTCGGCAGGTTCGATGTGGGCGTTCAGTTCGCCCCCTAGGAGATCGAGACGCTCCTGTCCACGGGCGCAGAGCGCGAGACGCCAGCCCGCAACGGACAACCGCCGCGCCAGAGCGGAGCCGATGCCGCCGGTGGCGCCAAAGATGATGGCGCTGGGTTTCTCCATGGATTGACTCATTGATTCCTTAGATTAGAAGGCAGTTTGACTGAAGGCAGACTGCGCCGCTGCGAAACGACTTCCCCGCTCCTGGAATCCGGCTTTATTTCACTTTCATTTGCGGCTAAATACTTCGCCAAGTCAGATGCCTGCTGAAGTCCAAGAAATACAATCCCGGAGATCACGACGCCAAAGCAGAAGATCGGAAAGAGAAGATTGAACATGGTTAATTCCTCCGGTTGAGATTGCCATTGGCCCGAGTGAGCAGGGCGACGCGAACTCCGACCCAAAGAATAAGAATGCTCGGCACCCACAGTCCGACATAGACGCCAGACTCCCGGTCTACGAGAAACCACAGCCCCACGCTGACCAGGAAGCTGGCGAAGGAAGCTAACAGGAACGGATAATCAACTTTTTGGAACATGAGATGTAATCGTTTGGATGTTAATACGGATGGAGGATTGTCATGCAACGGTCGAGACGCAGTCGCGCTTTTCCATGAGGCGACGCAGGCGCGTGAGAGCGACGTTCTGCAACTGGCGGATGCGTTCGCGGGTAAGCCGCATCATGGCACCGATTTCTTCGAGAGTCTTCTCAACTCCGCCTTCCAGCCCGAAACGCATGCGCAGAATGTCGGCTTCGCGCGGCGGAAGCTTCGGGAGAACTTCGCGCAGGATTTCGAAGGAAGCTTCCTTGTCCAAACTGGAACCTGGAACCTCGGCGTTCTCGTCCGCGACAACGTCGGCCAGGCGGCTCGTCTCATCATCACCGATGGGCGCGTCCAGCGATGCAGGACGAACGGCGGCGGTGCGCAACTCGCCGATGCGTTCAACTTTAAGATTGAGCTCGGTGGCAAGTTCCGTTTCGGTTGCTTCACGTCCGAAGCGCTCGCGAAGCCTTACTTCAGCACGGCCCAGATGATAGACTTGATCGACGGCATAGACGGGCATGCGGATGGTCTTGCCCTGGCTGGCCAGCGCGCGGCGAATGCTCTGGCGGATCCACAGCGCGCTGTAGGTCGTAAGCTTGGCACCTTTGCGCGGATCGAAGCGGTCCACGGCGAGCATCAGGCCCATGTTCCCTTCGTTGATCAGGTCGAGCAGCGGCATGCCGATGTGTTCGTATTCGCGGGCGATCTTGATGACGAAACGGAGATTCGCACGAATCATGTGCTCGCGGGCTGCGTCGTCTCCCTCCCGAATTCGAGCGGCGAGCGCGAGTTCCTGATCAGGCTTGAGCAACGGAACTTCTCCAACGGCCCTCATGTAGAGGGTGAGCGCATCAGGGCGACTGCGATCTTGAGCACTGACAACGTCAGCGTAGGAAGAGGCAGCCGATACGCCAGCTTTGGGCAAAGTCGATGCTTTGGACGCACGAGCTGTGGCTTTCAAGAAATCATCCGAGGAGACTAACTGACCAGTGGAGTCTTTCGGTTGATTGATTTGAACCATGGCAGACCACCACTGCGCACCCGCCTTCAATGATTCCGACTGCTCTGCACTCTGCTTGGCCGGAAATTTAGAGATGCGTTGACGCTGGCGATGTTGACGACCGCCCGAGACTGGCAATTTACCTTCGCGAAGAGCATTCATGAGAATCAGGATTGATGGTTGGTTATTAATGGTGGCGACTGGCGGAGAGCCATGTGCTCTCCGCCCTCAATAGGTGTTTCAGTTTGGCAACACGACAGTGTCAATGACGTGGATGACGCCGTTGCTCGCAGCGACGTCGGTCTTGATGACTTTGGCGTTGTCAACGGTGACGGTACCGCCAGCGACCTTCACGTCCAGTTCCTTGCCGCTAACCGTCTTGGCTTTCATCGTCTTCACGTCCGCAGCCATGACTTTGCCGGCCACGACGTGGTAGGTGAGAATCGCGACCAATTTCTCTTTATTCTCAGGTTTGAGCAGGCTCTCGACCGTTCCTTTGGGGAGCTTGGCAAAGGCTTCATCCGTCGGCGCGAAGACGGTGAACGGACCTGTGCCTTGCAGCGTCTCAACGAGACCGGCGGCTTTCACAGCAGCGACGAGCGTGTTAAAGCTGCCGGCGCTGGAGGCCACAGCCACGATGTCTTTGGCCTTGGATTCAGCATGCGCGATTCCGAAGAAGCCCGAAGCTGCAACGAGTGAGGTGATGGCGAGGATGCGGATGGTTTTCATGTTTTGTATTGCGATGTGTTGTTTGCTTTTCATGGCGCGAATTTGGACGGCCAGTTCAAAGAAAGTCGGCTTGGCGAAGCGGCACTGAATGAGCCGAACCGGACCGAGGTCTGAACTTGTTTTCCGAGATTCACGTTTTGTTTTCATGTTCAGCTTGCTGTCAGGCAGCTCCGAACTTGTGGAGACAATGTCTAATATTTGTTTATCTGTCAATAGTTTGTCTCGAATTATTTTCAATGGTGAAAACCGCGTCGAATACCCGACTTAAACTGATTTTTACTAACTATCGTGACTGGATTGCAATTCCCTGCTTGCTTATTACCCTAATATTGTCACAATCTTGTACAAGTTATGGCAAACGCCCACCAAGCAATTAAAGTTGTCGCCCAGCGGACCGGATTGAGCGCGCATGTGATTCGGATCTGGGAGAAGCGGTATGGGGCCGTGGAACCAGAGCGCACCGGAACGAATCGCCGCCTCTACTCAGATGAGCAGGTTGAGAGGTTGAGTTTGCTCCGCGAAATTACGCAGCACGGACACAGCATCGGCCATGTGGCCAAGCTTCCCACCGAGAAGCTGCGGGAACTCGCGACTCAATCCCTCGTCACCAACAGCCATTCGACTAAACCACAGGCCAGCTCCAACAACACTCCAACTTACTTGGAACGCTCTATCGAGGCAGTCATGAAGCTTGACTCACCTGCACTGGAGCAGGAACTCAAACGCGCCGCCACGGAGCTTGGCGCGCAGGGATTGCTGCAACGGGTGGTCGCCCCGCTCGCGCAACGTCTTGGAGATTTGTGGCGGGATGGAACCATTACGGCCGCGCATGAACATTTCGCCACGGCCGTGATTCGAACTTTTCTCGGACATGCCGCGAAGCCTTACGCCGGAACGGCAAACTCACCCGTCCTCATCGTCGCAACGCCTGCGGGGCAGATTCACGAACTAGGCGCGCTGCTTGTCGGAGCCGCTGCGGCGAACCTCGGCTGGCACGTCACGTATCTCGGCACCAGCCTTCCTGCTGCTGAAATTGCCGGAGCAGCGCTTCAGAACAAGGCTCGAGCCGTGGCGTTAAGCGTGGTCTATCCCGAAGACGACCCGCTGCTGGACGGGGAGTTGACCCGACTGCGTGAGTCCTTGCCGACGGAAGTCACACTGATCGTTGGCGGACGCGCCATGCCGGCTTACCGTGATGTATTGGAAACGATCGGTGCCTTGCAGGTAAACGACCTCGCCCACCTCTTCTCAACACTCGAAACTCTCCGCAAACCTTCCAACAAAGGAAAACGATGAAAACTTTCATGGCCCGCAACATCGACAACCGAGGCCGAGTGGTCCGCGGAATCGGCGCTCTGGCGCTGCTCGTGGGTGCGGGCTTTGGATTCGCAGTGTCGTGGTGGCTGGGTGGAGTGCTGCTGGCGTCTGCGATATTCGTCGCGTTCGAGGCGCTGCGCGGTTGGTGCGCCTTGAGAGCGTGCGGGATCAAGACCAAGCTTTAACTCCTACTCGGGACTCGAGGCATGTTCCATTTCGAAGACGAACTTTGGCTCCCACGCGGCCGGAACGAGGTGTTTCCGTTCTTTGCAGACGCGCGGAACCTCAGCGAAATCACGCCGCCCTGGGTGCAATTCCAAGTCCTTACCCCGGCCCCGATCGTGATGCAGCCCGGCGCTCTGATCGACTATCGGATTCGCGTGCATGGGCTGCCGATTCGCTGGCGCACCGAGATTACCGAGTGGGACCCACCGCATCGCTTCGTGGATGTCCAATTGCGTGGACCCTATACACTCTGGCATCACACCCACATGTTTGACGAGAAGGGCGGTGGAACTTTGTGCATCGACAAAGTGAACTACCGACCGCGAGGCGGAGCGATTATCAACCGGCTCTTCGTCCGCAAGGATGTCCAACGAATCTTCGCCTATCGAAGAAAGCGACTTCTGGAATTGTTCCCGGCTCCGATCAACGAGATGCGGCCAGCGGTTTGAGGTGACGACACCTATTCGAGCCTACCTGGCGGCCGAGAAATTTACCCACAGCAGCCGCAGAGTAATCGCAATTGCCACCGAGACAAAGATGGGCCTGATGAAGCGGCTGCCCTTGCGAATCACCACCCTCGACCCGGCTCGCGCGCCGATCATTTGCCCGCATCCCATGCAAAGGCCGCCGAGCAGGTGACACTGTCCGGAGGCGAGAAATACCGCCAAAGAGGAAACGTTGCTCGTGAAGTTCATCAGCTTGGTGTGAGCCGTAGCGCGCGTAAGGTTGAACCCCAATCCCAGCATGAACGCCATCGCCCAGAACGTCCCTGTGCCAGGACCGAAAAAGCCGTCGTAGAAACCAAGTCCCAGCCCGAACAACGCGTGGAACAATCCCGCCGTCATTCGCGCGCGCCGATCCGCCTCACCGAGTTTCGGCTGCAAAACCATGTAGAGCGAAATCCCAATCAAGAGCCACGGAATCAGCGTTCGCAAAACGGAGGCGGGAAGGAAGCTCACCAGCAGCGTCCCGGTCGTTGCGCCAATCAGCGTGTAAACCACACCGACTCGCGAGCCTGACCAATCGATCATTCCAGCCCGCCAAAAATGCCAGGCGGCACTGCCGGAACCGAATGTGGCTTGCAGCTTGTTGGTGCCCAGCGCAAGCCCAGGCGGGAGACCGATGTTCAAGAGAACCGGGATGGTGATCAACCCACCACCACCGGCAATCGAATCAACGAATCCGGCCACGAGTCCGGTGAGGAACAGAAGTGGATAGAGCCAGAGCGCGAGCGGAGAAAAATCCATGAAAGCTTAGCGTTTGAATCTCATTCGCCACCCGGCGTCAGGCATTCCCCGTGATGAGACGGCCCGCATTTCCCGACATCAGCGTTGCCATCATCATCGCATAACGATAGTTTGCGCGGCTCTTATGGTCAGACTCGTATTGTTCGACATCGACGGCACTCTCATCGTCAGCGGCGGCGCTGGAGAGAGGGCGTTTGCCCAGGTATGCACCACGGAATTTGGCATTCCCGACGGCACCGCCGGGCTCAACTTCGCCGGGCGCACGGACACGTCGATCATTCGCGAGTTCTTCACGCTGCATCATATCGAACCATCGGCGCAAAATTTCCGTCGTTTCCTGGATCACTACGTTTTCCATCTCGATCATCTGCTCGGGCAACTGCGCGGCACGGTGCTGCCCGGCGTGCATGCCATGCTCCGCAATCTGGAGGCGCTGCCGGAACCGCCATTGCTGGGATTGCTGACCGGCAACATCCGGCTCGGCGCGCAAATCAAGCTGACTCATTATCATTTGTGGACGTGCTTTCGGACGGGCGCATTCGCGGACGACCACGAAGATCGGAACCAGATCGCGGCCATCGCCCATGAGCGTGGCAACCAGTTGCTTGGCCGCAAGCTGACTGGCTCAGAAGTGCTCGTCATCGGTGACACGCCCCGGGATGTCGAATGCGCAAACGCCATCAGTGCTCGCTCACTCGCGGTCGCCACCGGCAAATTCTCGCGCGAGGAACTGCTGCGTGAGAAGGCGACATGGACGGTGGAATCCCTCGTGGAGGTTTCCGCCCGCGAAGTCTGCGCGTAGTCAGTGCGAATGGGGCTTGCCGGTTCCGCACATTCCGCAGGACTTGGGCTGCCCAGTGCAGCTGGCCGGTGCAGCCGGCGCACCGCCCGAGGACGCGAATACCGAGAGCTTTTTCTCCAGCTTTGACGAGCCGCACTTGGGACATTTCGTCCCCTCCCACGCGCTGGAACGCACCGGCACTTCGGAATCTTCACCACACTTCCCGCAATGAAACTCGTAAATCGGCATGAGCTCGTTCTATCAAGATCCGGCTCCGAATCTCAAGAACGGCCTTGGGACAGATTTCCCTCTGGCGCGCCTCCGCCGGCTAAAACACCCGCCAGCGCGAGAAGAAGAGGAACGCGATCACGACGAAGAGCGGCAGCAGAATCGGCAGCGCGTATTTGAAAAGATAGGCGAAGAAGCTCGGGGTTTTCACCTTCGCCTGCTCGCAGATCGATTTGACCATGAAGTTCGGGCCGTTCCCGATGTAGGTCATCGCCCCGAAGAAGACCGCGCCCAGGGAGATGGCAACCAATTCATGATCGTGCTGGGCCATGAAGGTGCGCATGTCGTCGGGTGAATTCAGGCTCAGGCTGTGACGCCCCATCGCGGCGGCCAGAAAGGTCAGGTAGGTTGGCGCATTGTCGAGCACGCCGGACAGCGCACCGGTGAGCCAGAAAAACTTCATCTCCGTGTCCAGACCCAGCTCGGCAGCGTGAATCTGGAGGTAATCCAAAGCCGGAACCATCGTCGCGAAGATCCCGATGAACAGCCACGCGACTTCCTTGATGGGCGCAAAGTTGAAGTCGTTGGCTTGGTGGACCGGTTTCGGAGTTGTGAAGTAAGACCCCAGCGCCGCCGCCACCATCAACGCTTCGCTTAGCCCGGGCGGGTTCCGCACGAAGACTGCGCCAAGGATCACTCCGAGGAATGCCAGGTTGCGAAGACCATCGAACTTCCACGTTTCGTGAGCGGTTTCCTTGTCACGAATGGCTTTGCTGGCTCGCATGAAGTTCCGACGATCGAAGACGTAAAAGATGGCAATCACCCCCAAGACGGCAACCAGCCACGCCTCCCAGCAGTGTTCCAGCACCCAACCGAACGGCACGCCTTTCAGGTAGCCCAGGAAGAGCGGCGGATCGCCAATCGGCGTCAGGGAACCCCC
>CAMCCU010000082.1 GCA_945872975.1 Pedosphaera parvula Ellin514 | reverse complement strand
GATCAGATGGCCGGGCGGATCGCGCGGGTGCGGCCGGTGGTTTTTGGACGGGACGAAGGACTGCCCGCCTTGCAGGCGAGCCGCGAGGCATGGCCAGGGACCGTGCGCGCGAGGGACGGGCGGTGGTGGATCTGCATGCAAACGGGAATGGCAGTGGTGCATCCGGACGCCATTCTCAATCGACCGGCGCCGCAGGTGGTGATCGAAAGCGTCTTCGTGGATGGCCGTGCGGTGGCCGCCTATGATGCCGGGACGATCAAGTCGGGAGGAGCTTCGAGGTCGCCAATCGACCTGCATCGGGCGGAGAGCGCGCTCCTCAAGATCGCTGCGGGCAGCGAGCAGATCGCGATCGAGTTCACGGCGTTGAGCTTTGCCTCGCCCCGGAATGTAGCTTTTCGATTCAAGCTGGAAGGTTTGGAGTTGGATTGGGTGGAGGCGCAGGGACGCCGGGTCGCTTATTACAGCCATCTGCCGCCGGGGAAATTTCGGTTTAGAGTGACGGCATCCGACGGTGACGGGAACTGGAACGAAACTGGCCCGACGCTGGGCCTCGAAGTCCTGCCGTACTTCTGGCAGACGTGGTGGTTTCTGGTGCTGGCAGGGATTTCCGTATTGGGAACCTTGGGCGGCGTCGTTCGCTACGTGGAGATCCGCAAGATGCGATTTCAAGTGGAACGGGCGGAACGGGAAGGTGCCATCGAACGGGAACGCGCGCGCATCGCGAAGGACATTCATGATGACCTGGGCGCGAGCCTGACTGAGATCACGCTGCTGAGCGAACTGGCGCAGGGTGGCGAGGGGCCGCCGGAAGAGATTCAAACCGACATGCGCAAGATCGCGGCGCGGACGCGGCATCTGACGCGGGCCTTGGACGCCACGGTGTGGGCGGTGAATCCGCGCAACGACACTCTCGAAAGCCTCGTGACCTACACTTGCAGTCACGCGGAAGATTACTTGAAGCCGGCTGGGATTCGCTGCCGCCTCGAAGTGCCGGAACGGTTGCCCGGCCAGGTGTTGACCGCAGCGGTTCGCCACAATGTTTTCCTCATCGTGAAGGAAGCGCTGCACAACGTGGTCAAGCACGCCGAGGCGACTGAAGTGTCGCTGCGCATCGTGATCAAGGACGGTGGCATGACGCTCGTGATCGAGGACAACGGAAAGGGATTTGAGCCGGACACCCAGGGAGTGAAGGCCGGGACGGAACGCCGGCACGGAAGCGGTCTTGCGAACATGAAGACGCGGGCGGAAGAGAACGGTGGAAAGTTCGAGCTGCGCAGTGATCCGCACGGCGGCACGCGGATTCAACTGCAGGTGGGTTTCACGCCTCAATGAGTTCGCAGCCGACGGGACTGCGGGTCACTCATTTGAACGACTGGCGTCCGCGCTGCATCCGCGCAGAATTGGACGACAGCATTTAGTTGGAGCTGTCTGGAAACAAACCGGGTTGAACGACATCGAATGAGCATCACTGTGGCAATCGTGGAAGATGATGCGGGCATCCGGGACGCGCTGATTCGCATCCTGGGACGCTCGCGGGATTTCCACTGCCTCGGCTGTTACCCGAGCGCGGAGGATGCGCTGCGCGAATTGCCGACGGTGAAGCCGGATGTCGTGCTCATGGACATCAATCTTCCCGGCATGAACGGAGTCGAGTGCGTCCGCAAGCTCAAGGCGCAGGCGTTCTCCGCCCACATCGTCATGCTCACGGTCTATGAGGATTCGGAACAGATTTTCGAGTCGCTTGCCGCCGGAGCCACGGGTTATTTGCTCAAACGAACTCCGCCTGCGGAACTGTTGGAAGCCATTCGCGACGTGCATTCGGGCGGCGCACCCATGAGCAGCCAGATCGCGCGCAAGGTCGTCCAATCGTTTCGCGGTGCCGCGCCAGCCAGCCAGGCGACAGACCTTTCGCCGCGTGAGCAGGAGATTCTGGGCTGGCTTGCCCAAGGATTTTTGATCAAGGAAATCGCCGACCGTCTCGGGATCGGATTCGACACGGTGCGCACGCATATCCGAAGAATTTACGAGAAGCTCCAGGTTCATTCCCGCGCCCAGGCGGTCGCCAAGTTCATGCGTCCGGCTGCGGCACCGAAGCCCACGGATGCGTCGGACAAGCAGTCATGATTCGACCCCTGCAATTGAACCACCTCCTGACGAGACGGTTTTCGAACCCACGTCTTTCCTGCCATTGCTGGTCCTCTTTCCTATGAGACTATTTCTGATCCTATCTGCTGCATTGATCGCCTTCGGCTTCAACGCCCGCTCGAGCGCTGCGACATTTGTTTCCGAGTATGAACTGTTGCGCAAGCTGCCGGCGGCTTCCTTCGCGCCGCTAACTGACAATAGCCAGCCCGATGCGCAGGGTTTCGTTGGGTTTCATAGGCGGGATGGGAAGTGGTACGAGGCGGGCATGCAGCGGAGCGGTTGCTGGTTGCTGATTGGCGCTGTGGTGGCGGGTGACGAGAAACGTGCTGACGCCGCGTGGAAGTCGATTGAGGCGACCTTTGCACGCCAGATTGAGGATGGCGGATTCCTCTCCAACATGAGGCCCGATGGCACGCATCCGCCGACGTTTGATCAACGGGTCGAGACGGCCTACTTCTACATGCAGGAGCTTGGTCACGCGATTCTCGTCCTGCGCGCCTCGCCGCTCGAAAAGCATTTCCACGATCGCATCGCCGCCCTCGAACCACGGATGCGCCGCGCGTGCGCCTTCATCCAGTCCGGCTACGACGGCATCGTGAAGAAAGTCGGCCACACTGCGAACCGCCTCTTCATCGCCGCGAAGGCGTTTGGGCTTTGTGGCGTGGTGTTGAACGACGAAGCGTTGAAGGCCGCATCGAGGAAGCTTGTCGCGCTGGCGCTCGATCGGCGCGATGCCGAGGGGGTTTTCGTGGAACGCGGCGGTCGCGATACGAGCTACAACGCGGTTTCGCTGCTCATGGCCCAGGTGCTGGCGCTTCATCTGCCGGATTTGAAATTGGACGAAGCGATGGTTCGCGCGATGACCTGGCAGCGAACGCGCATCCGACCGACGGGCGAGGTGGAAGTCACGGGCAACACCCGCACTGGACTGGGTCAGGAGAAGGGGATGGGCCAGGCGAAGGGCGTCAACTACCGGGAGGTCGCTCTCGCTCTCGCCTACTTCGGTATGATTCACGACGACCCGAGCGCCATCGCGCTGGCGGAAAAAGTCCAGTCGTGGCCTTCTCGGCCGAAGCAATGAACTCCTGCTTTCGAACAGCGAGCGCAGTCGCTCTCGTGTGCCTATTCCAGACGGATCCAGCCGCCGCAGCTTCATGGCCACAGAAGGCGTGGACGGCGGAGTTCGAAGAGTAAAGTTCCGCTTCGCGACTTGGCGGCCGAGAATCCCATCCTTCCGACTGCGAAGTCACTCATTCAGCCTACATGACGCTTGGGCGGATTTGGGTGACACTCTTCGCCAAACCCGTAGGTGACCTGCTCTCCACTGTGTGTGGAGAGGTCGTCTCTGGTTGTTGATAATACTCAGAAAGAACAGTCCTGATTTATATGAAAAGAACCTCTTTGTTGTGCTCGGTAGTCGGTGCCGGCTTGGTGTTAGCGGTGTTTTCGGATTCGAAGTCTTATGGAGCGGAGAACATCTGGAAAAACACGGGCGCCAGTTTTATTTGGAATGATTTCAACTGGTTGTCCCCTGATTTCTGGGCTGACGGCGATGACGCTGTTTTTGGTGCCGACGGAATCGGCGCGGTCAATGTGAGCGGCCCGGTTCTTGTCCGGAACATCACGTTCAACTCACCTGGTTACTCAATCGTGGGCGGGCCATTGAGTTTCAGCGAGACGCCGTCCACCATCGCTGCGAACGAGAACGTAACAATTGGTGCCATTATTTCGGGACCGAATGGTTTTGTCCTTCAGGGCGGCTCTAACTTGACGCTGACCGCAGCCAATAATTTCACCGGCGGCGTTTATGTGAAGAGTGGCAAGCTGACTCTCCGGTCTGCCGGGGTTAACGGAACTGCTGCTTACTCCATCGATCGAATTGACGGCATTGATGCTGGAGCCACGGTCGAAATTGGAACGCTCAACGACGGATCCGATCTTGATGGCGGCACGAGCAACATCCGTCCGCCGGATGGCCAGTTGCAGCGTGGTGGCAGCACTGGCCGGCTGAACCTGACTGGGGGTATCTTTGACAACAAAGGAGACAATAACGGCATCAACTACCCTCCGCCGGAAGGAACCGGGACGATCGTTAACAGTTCCCCCTACCAGCGCGCGGTGTTCAAGATTTCCAAGAGCGATGGCGGTACCTATGTGTTTAACGGGCAGATTGCGGACGGGGGATTGACCATCGCCAAAACGAACGGCGGTCCTGGGTTCCAACAAAACGTCGATATGAACGGCGGGAATTTCACGATGATCTGGGGAGGATCAAATTCCTTCACCGGTTTCATCCGCATGAACAGCGGCACCGGCAACAAAATCATCCTGACCAACAACGGCACGCTTGGTTACCCGTCTCCGATCAATTGCCCTTCGCGCCAGATTCTGATGAACAGCGGCGTCATCGACTTGAATGGCACCAGCCAGAAGGTTGGCTACGTCTACACCGGCAACGATTCTAATTCCAAGATTACCAACAGCGCTCTGGGCACCGTTTCGACCCTGACCGTGGGGTATAACTGCACGAACCAGGTTCCTTTCAACGGTGTGGCGACTCCCCGTGGCATTCGGTCCGCGTTGCTCGATAACCTGGCCACAGGCGGCACGCTTGCTTTGACGAAAGAGGGTCGGTGCATCCAGCCTATTGGCAACTACGTTGGTGACGGCACTCCCTTGCCGAACAATTACCACGGAGACACCACTGTCAACGACGGCATCCTTCAGGTGCTTTCGGTTGGTGGCATCAGCCCGAACAGCACGTATCGCCTGAACACGACCCGTGGAACATTGAACCTGAACTACGATGGAATTGCCGACGTCTCTGGCCTGGTGATCGATGGCGTTGCCTTGCCGAACGGCGTTTACGGAAGCAGCACCGCGCCAATTACGGGACCGGGGTTCATTCGGGTAACCCAATTCCGTTTCACCCGGGTGACTTATTCGCCGGCTGGCGATTCCCTTGAACTCACTTGGATCTCCAAGGCGGGTGAGAACTACTTCGTCGAGACCTCGACAGACATGATCAACTGGGCGCTGATTCCTTTCGAAGGCGAAGTGGCATCTCAAGGTGAAGTCACGACCGCCAGCATCTCCTTTCCGGTGCGGGGAAGCTTCTACCGTTTGCGCAAGTAATCCAGAGCGGTTGGGTCGAATCCTACACGCTTAAAACACCTCAGCCCGTCCCTGTTTCACAGGGGCGGGCTGTTGCGTTTTGAAACCTGCAACCCCTCGCCGCAAACAGATTGGCTGAAGGAGTTCGGGAACTGGCGGACGCCCCCCCGAGGGGGGGGGCTAAAAATGGCACGGGAACCGGTTCCGGTCGGCCACGGCTGCGCGTGTCACTCATTCAGCCGACATGACGCGGATCCCGTTTTGAGGGATACTCTCCCCGAATCCACTGGCATCGCGCCCCAATTGGCGACGTTTGTATTTTTGGATGCGGCAAATAATCAGAACCATCAGCTCGTAACGATATGAAAAAATCCTCTTGGCTGTCTGCCTTCGTGGCTTGTCTGGGCCTAACCTCCAGCTTGCACGCTGAATTCATTCTCTGGGTCAGCGACAACGGTCTGAAGGGAACCGAAGTGGGTGGCGATGGCGTTACTCGTGGGGCTTTCTACCCGGCGGTATCAACCACCGGGACCCCGTTCGTCGATCAGGGATTCGTTGACCTGCTGACGGCGGCGGGACACACCGTCACCCGTTACAATCCGAACTCGACGTCGATGTCCACCAATGACGTTCCGCTGATCAACAGCTACGATGTCATCATCCTGGGCGCGGCGTTGAACAGCGGACCGTTCAACTTGAACTCCCGCGGCGCGAAGTGGAATACGCTCATCACCAAGCCGATGATCGTCACCAAATCCACGCTCATCCGCCGCGACCGCATGGGCTACCTGCTCGACAACAAGGAATACGATTGCGCAGCGGATGCCAGCACCACGATGAGCGGCAAGCTGACCTTCCTGAATCCCGGTCACCCGATCTTTCAAGGCATCAGCCACAGCCCGGTGGGCGGTAACGAAGTGATGGATAACTACAGCCTCATCCGTGTCGGCTCCCCGGCGAACAACCGCGGCGCGTCGGTGCAGTTCTTCAAGCTGCTCACTAACGGAGTGGATGCAGCCATCTCCAACGCCGTGGAACCCGGCGGCGTGGTCCTGTCCACGATCGATTTCAACCCGCTCGACCCCGGCGTGAATATTCCGCTTGGGCAGGCTCCCGCCGTGTTTGGCGACTATCAGGCGACCGGCTATGCGATCGTCGAATGGCCAGCAGGAACGAAGGTGCGCACCACTCAAGTCACCGATGGATCTGAAACCAACGCCAGCTACCGCCTGCTCTTCGCGTGTGGCACTCGCGATGCGAACGGCACCGTCACTGCCTCTCCCAATCCTCTGGTAGGTGCGTTGGACTTGTCGGCGGACGGCCAGCGCATGTTCCTGAATGCGGTCAAGCACGCCTCGGCTCAAGGCCCCCGCAAAAGGCTTGCCAGCACCTGGGGCGAATGGGACTACAAGCAATACCTTTACGGCGGCATTGGAAACCTGGTGCTCTCCAACCAAACCTCCACCGGCTTCACCGCCTGGGTGGCGACGAACGATGTGGATGTGGTGAACAACACGACTGGCGCCAAGGGTTCGGACGGCGCCATTGAGCCGGCGGGAAGGCCGGCTGTTTTCCAGGAGTTCCCGGCTTTGGATCTGTCGCAGATCGGACAGAAGATCAGCGCCACGTTTGATCTTAAGATCAATAATCCAATGTCATGGAGCGATCAGTTTGTTCGTTTCGGATTCGGCAACACGAACAACAACTCGTCGTTCTACATCAAGATGGACTCCGGACTCGGCGGCGGCGATGTGCTGGGCTTCCGTTCCGACGCCACGATGACTGACACCAATGGCCAGACGCTCATCTCCTCGACCTTCGACCCGAATGGCAATCTGGCCGACGCCATCAACCTCAATGTTCCCATCAAGGGTCCGAATGGAGGGTTCGTGTCCGGCAACTACAGTCACTTCTTGAACAGCGGCGGACTCAATCCTCCCGGCAGCTCCTATCCTGGTAACATCGGCGGCGGTGGCTATCCGAACGGCGTGGGCCTCGGGGTGGAAGGCACGCTGGACGTCATCCACACCATCTCGATGACCATGGAGCGTCTCGCCGGTGGGTTGAAGATTTCTGCGACCTGGAGCAACAGCGCAGGCGCTGAGTTGAAAGTGTCCGGCTACACCAGCCCTTACATCGATACCGAACTGCCGGCTGGCCACGGCAAGCTCGACCAGATCGGCTGCCTCGGATTCAACCTGATGAACAACGACCTGTTCACGAATGGTTATGCGGGTGGCAGCTACACCGTGTCCAATCTCCGTCTCGACTATGTGGTGCCGCCTCCGTTCCGCATTACCAGGACGGCCTATGTGGCGGAGACTGACGGCCTGTCGTTCACTTGGGACTCCATGGCCGGGGTGACCTACATCCTTGAATACTCGTCCAATCTGACGGATTGGCAGCCTGTGCCGAACACGGTCGCCATCCCGTCCCAAGGCGACACGACTACCTACGAATTCCCGTTCGCCGAGCAAAACACCTTCTATCGGATTCGCAAAGAATAGGCGGCGTTCACTCATTCTGCGGCTCTTCATGGCCGGGCGGATCCTTTCGTGGTCCGCCCGGCCTTTCTCGTAAATGGAACAGTTGGCCAGCGGTCGCGCGTGGATATCCAGTGGGCGGACTTTCCCTCTCGACAGCCTTCTTGCAATGCGATTTCCTTTGCCGGATTTCGTTTGCCCTAAAACTCGATGAACGCAGAACAATTCGCCAAAGCCAAGGCGCTCGGCTTTTCCGACCGCCAGATCGCCCACCTGACAGGCAGCACCGAGGACGCCGTGCGCGCTGAGCGCAAGAGGATCGGGCTGGTGCCAAGCTATCGGCTGGTGGATACGTGCGCGGCGGAGTTCGAGGCATACACGCCCTACTACTATTCCACCTACGACCGTGGCGATGACGAGGTGCGCCCGTCGGACACGAAGAAGGTGATGATCCTCGGCGGCGGCCCGAACCGCATCGGGCAGGGCATCGAGTTCGATTACTGCTGCGTCCATGCGGCGTTCGCGTTGAAGGAGGATGGCTTCGAGACGCTGATGGTGAACTCGAATCCCGAGACCGTCTCGACCGATTACGACACGAGCGACAAGCTGTTCTTCGAGCCGCTGACGCTGGAGGACGTGCTGCACATTTACGAACGCGAGAAGTGCTGGGGAGCCATCGCGCAATTCGGTGGGCAGACGCCGCTGAACCTCGCGCTGAGCCTCCAGAAGAACGGCGTGAACATCATCGGCACGTCGCCACAGAGCATCGAGATCGCGGAGGACCGCAAGCTTTTCGCGGCGATGCTGAACAAGCTGGACATCCCGCAGCCGCCGAACGGTCTCGCCACGAACGAAGCCGAGGCACTCCAGGCCTCGAAGAAGCTGGGCTACCCCGTGCTGGTGCGCCCGAGCTTCGTGCTCGGCGGACGCGCGATGCAGATCGTTTACAGTGACTCGGAGCTGTCCCACTACATGCGCTTCGCGGTCGAGGCTTCGCCGGAACGTCCGGTGCTGGTGGATAAATTTCTCGAAGACGCGACCGAAGTGGACGTGGATTGCATCACGGACTGCGGGCAATTCAGCGATCCGAAGCAGGGGACGATTGTCATCGGCGGCATGTTGGAGCACATCGAGTTTGCCGGTGTCCACTCGGGCGACGCGGCGATGGTGCTGCCGCCGCACACCCTCTCGCAGTCGGTCATCGAGACCATTCGGCAATACACGCACGCGATGGCGCGTGAGCTGAAAGTCATCGGCCTGATGAACGTGCAGTACGCGGTGAAGGGCGAGACCGTTTACGTGCTCGAAGTGAACCCTCGTGCGTCGCGCACCGTGCCGTTCGTCAGCAAGGCGATTGGCCAGCCGCTGGCGAAACTCGCGGCAAAGATCATGGCCGGCAAGACGCTGAAGGAACTGGGCTTCACCGAAGAGGTCTGGACGAAGTATTGGGCGGTGAAGGAGTCGGTGTTCCCGTTCAACCGCTTCCACGGCCAGGACATCCTGCTGTCGCCCGAGATGCGCAGCACGGGCGAGGTGATGGGGCTGGACGTCGATTTAGGCGTGGCCTACGCGAAGTCGCAGATGGCAGCAAACTCGCCGTTGCCGATGAAGGGCCGCGTGTTCATCAGCGTGAGCGACGCGCATAAGAAAGACGTGGCAGAGGTGGCGCGGCAGTTTATCGATCTGGGTTTTGATTTGATTGCTACCAGCGGGACGGCGTCGGTCATTGAGAAAGCCGGCCTTAAAGTCGAGCGCATCTACAAGCTCACGGAGGGCCGCCCGAACGCACTCGATCTGCTGAAGAACCGCGAGATCCAGCTCGTCATCAACACGCCCGCCGGCCAGACGCCGCGTGCGGATGAAGTGAAGATTCGCACCACGGCCGTTTATACCGGCACGCCGATCATGACGACGCTCAGCGGCGCGCGCGCTGCCGCGCTTGGCATCGCCGCGCTCAAGAAGAGCGGTTACGCCGTGCAGACCTTGCAGGAATATCACTGAAGCAGGCCCTGAATCGAAGAGCGCCGGTCTCTGACCCAGCCCAAGACGCTCATCATTGTTAACGCGCCGGGTCGGAGATCGGCGTTCCGTCCATTCTTCTTACGGAAGGCTGGACGCTTGGTTTTTCCTTCGGCCCGCTCCCTCCCAGAAACTTCGTCCCCCCCTCTCTGTAATAGTCGTCCCTCCGTTTCTTCTTTGTGAGTGGAAGGTCATCGCGCCTGCCCGTGAATGCGGGAGAAGTTTTAAGCGGGCGGACGGATGACCAGTTTGAAAACAGCAGAAAAATTCACATCGACCATGAAAGCACACAGAAACAAATCCGGGCGCCAGAACGGCGCGATTCACGCAGCGCTCCTCCTCTTCGCCCTCGTCTTGATGACGTTGACGGGCCGCGCCGAGACGTTGCTCACCTGCACCAACAATTCTTCCACCGGCGACCATATCTACCGCGGCTTCTACGTGCCGAGCTACACGGGCAACAGCCTGGATTCAGCGCGGCTGGTCTTCTCGTCTTCAACGGCCGGCAGCTACACGCTGCGCCTCACCGTCCGCAGCAACACCTACGACGGCCCCTTGATCGCCTCGGACGCGACGACGTTCAACCTGGCCGTCTCGACCGACCTCCCGGTGCTGTTCAACTTTCCCTCCGTGAGAGTTCGCGAAGGCAGCCGCGTCTGCTTCCTCATCACGCAGGTGAGCGGGCCAGGCACGGTTTACTATGGCGTCCACAACAGCTTCACCGGCGGCTGCACCACCGTGGTGGAGACGGAAGACACGACGCCGCCTCTCAGCACGCATCGCCGCGATGGCGTGAACCTGATCCTGACCGGCGAAGACACGCTCATCGTCTCGTCCACCGAATCGATTCAAGCCGCCATCAACGCAGCTTCTGTCGGTGAGACGGTCTATGTCGATCCCGGCACGTATCGGGAAAACCTCCGTCTGCGCAGCGGCGTGAACGTCGTCGGCTCCGGCTACGCCACGACGATCCTTCGCGGCGTCGGCAACACCGTTCCTTTCGCGCTGAATACCGACGTTGTCACGTCTTCCGGCGTGACGAACTCGCGCTTTGAAGGCTTCAAGATCACGCGCAACGCCAGGGACATCGATTATGCGGGCGTGGTCATCAATGGCGGCAGCCTGCTGTTGAACAACAACTGGATCACCGGCAACCGCGACGGCGTGAGAGTCAACGGCGGCAGCCCAATCATTCGCAACAATATCATCGATAAGAACGGCGACGCGTCTGATGCCGTGTTGAACTACGGCGTCATTTCGCTCAGCGCCACGCCGCTCATCGCGAACAATCTTATCTCCAGCAATAACGGCGCGGGCATCTACCTTGGCTGGGCGGCTTCCGCAGGGACACAGATCATCAACAACACGGTGGACCACAACACGGACAACGGCATCTGGTGCTACAACGGCGCGAACGCCATCATCAAGAACAACATCTTCACCTACAACACCACCGGCATCAGCGCGACGCACGGCTCGCTTCCGGTGATTTCCTTCAACGATGTCTGGAGCAACAGTTCCCGCAACTACGACTCGCAATCCGGTGGCGTGGCCAATCCCGGTCCTGGCGACATCTCGGCTGATCCGCGCTTCGATCTCCTGTCCGTCCCGCCGTATCACCTCGCGCTCGGATCGCCCTGCATCAACGCTGGCGACCCGAATCTGTTCTTCAACGACCGCGATGGCAGCCGCAATGACATGGGCTGCTTCGGTGGTCCCAGCGGCACGCTCGGCGGTGTTGGTCCGGCTGTGACCAGCGGATTCCTCTTCACCTCTGTCGGCAACATTCCTACTTCCGAAATCACCAAGACCGGTGTGAGCGCTGGCCTTGCCAATGTCTCGCCCGCAGTCGGCAGTGCCATCGGCATCCCGCAATACAAGGATGCTCCGTTCGGCGGCAGCCTCTGGTTGAACGGCCTGTTCGGCAGCAGCGATACCATCGTGAGCCACTACCGTCTCTCGTACGCGAAGTGGAATGGCAACGTCCCGCCGGCTGACGCTGATTTCCAGCCCATCAACGATCCGCTCTCGAAAATCAAATACACCATCAACCCGGACGCAACGGTCAGTGCCACGCTGGAAAGCGTCGGTCCCAACGCCGAGGGCCTCTATCGCCGCACCGAGACCGGCTACTGGGCGCATCGCGACTTGCTCGCCGTCTGGAACACGCAGTCGCTGCCCGACGGACGCTACGACGTCATCGGCAAGGGCTACTGGTACTTCACCATCTTCGGCAGCACCTTCCCGCTCGAAGCATCCCTGGCCCCGAACGCCTTGAGCCGAATCACTCTCACGGTGAACAACAAGCAGGTCACCGTGGCCATCAATCGCGTGCTCGACCAGAACGGCGTCGAGATTCCCGAATGCGGCTACATTCCTCTCGCGTCGAACACGCAGAACCTCCGGTTCGACATCACGGCGTCGCACACGAACGGCTACCTGCACAGCTACCAGCTCGACGCGCTCTATGGCCGCAATCAATACGCCGGCGTCATCGCCCGTGACCAGTATGTCGGTTCACACGACGGCACGCCGCCGTTCTGGTTCGGCGTGAACAACGTCATCTCCAACTCCGCCCCCGCCCAGGCTTCCGGCGCGCTTCAGCCGTGGACCAGTTGCGCGTATCAATTCCGCCTGAGCGCATGGGCGCGCACCACGGACGGATTCGGCCATCTCTTCTACCAATCCTTCAGCGACCACTACTCGCTCAACGTCGGTGGGGCTGGTGCTGCCGGATGTGTGGCAGACCTCGATGGCGACGGTGATGTGGACGGCGCGGACCTCGCCATCTTCAGCACGCAGTTCGGTCGCACCAACTGCGTCGCGTTACCCGCTCAATAATCGAAGTTCCAACTGCAACCACGAACACTGGAGAACTTCCCATGAACACCAAACTCAAACTCCTCTTGCTAGCGGCGGTGCTGCTGGTCACGCGCGCTCAAGCTGCCGTGCGGGTTTACGGCGAGGCATCCTCGACCGGACCGGAGATCAGCGTGAAGGTTTACGCCGACATCGCGGACACCGCGATCGTCAGTCACACCTTCAAGCTCTTCTACAACCCGGCGGACCTTCAGCTCATCGAGGCCAGCCACAACCTCGACGTCTGGTTCCTGCACAACGGCTCCACCACCGTGCCGTATGCCGGGCCGAATGAATCGCAGCCGGGAGAAATCCTCTTCACCGGCGCGCACATGGACGGGCGAAGTCCCCGCTCCGGCGTCACCGGCAATCGCGTGTTGCTCGGCAGCGCACGGTTCGCCCGCAGCAATCCCAACACGCCGTCGTTCGACCTGAGCCTCGGCCGCGCAGGTCATTTCGCGAACTTCGTCGACATCAATGCGCTGACGCTCGAAGTGATTCCCGGTGAAGTCCGAATCTTCTCCGTCAAAGCCAATCCAGCGGATGAGGATCTCGATGGCCTGGGCGATCAGTGGGAGAAGAAGTTCTTCGGCGATACCGGCGTCTTCTTCTCGGACGACAAGGACGGCGACGGCGTGAACAACCTCGGCGAGCAGGCGATGGGCTCGGACCCGACGGACAGCAACTCCTTGCTGCGTCTCACCATCACCGAAGGCCGTGGTCGCGTCGTCATCGAATGGCCCAGCGCCGATGAACGCATCTACAACATCGAGGGCGCGAAACGATTGAGCGACTTCAATGTGCTGAAGGAAGGCATCAAGGCCACGCCGCCGCTGAACGCGATCGAGTTCGACCGCAGCGAGCTGCCGGACACGTTCTTCTTCCGCGTCAGCGTGCAGGCGCCGCCACTGCAATGATTCATCTGTCCGTCGCGGAGGGCGGCGGACAGTTGTGAGTGAGGGTCGCCCTTTCCTGGCGACAAGGCAGCCCTCGAGGTCAACACGGCGCGGAGCAATCCGCGCCGTGTTTGATCATGGGCTGGCGCGTCACCTCGAAGACGGCGAGGCAAACTTGCGCGGCCGCCGGATCGTTCAGCCATAGCGCGCCCTCGCTGATGCGCGATCGAGGTTCGCCTTTCATCGTGAGGGGATGGTGCTGATGGAGGTGGCTGGCGTAAGCCGGGAAGCTGTCGAAGCCCAGCCCCTTCAGCGTCGCGCGATTCAGCAGGCGGAACAAACCATGGCTGCCGGGCGCGACCTGCTTCATCAGCTCCACGGTCACGCGGCCCATCGTGTAGCGGGGATTGATCTCAACGACCGGCTTCACCCGGCAGTCGCCCTGGCTCGTGCGATAGACAAACGCATCGATCCCAAGCGGCCCACTGAACTCAGCCGCGCGAAGTTCCGTCTCCAGCACGGCGAACACCTTGGCGTAGAGGCCGTGCAATCGCGCGACGAGATCGGCGGGCGCTGCGAACAGTGACGTAACGGTGGTCGGAATCTGACGGGCGTGATTCGGCGCGGCGGAGTTCGCCAGGAACTGTCCCTTGCGATCATTGAACAAACCAGTGTAGCCGCAGAGCTTCAATCCATCGGTGGTCATCTCCAGTTGCGCGGAGAAATCCATCTCGCGTGCGAGCCACGGTTCGATGACCAGTGTCTGTCCCTTCTCGAACGAGTTGATCATCCAGCGTCGATGCGCCTCGATCAGCTCCGGTTCCCACAAGCGAATCGCGTTACTCCCGGCAACCCCGAGCGCTTCCTTCACCACGATCTTGTGATGGCCGCGCGCACGAATCGCCGCAATGACTTCGAGCGC
>CAMCCU010000081.1 GCA_945872975.1 Pedosphaera parvula Ellin514 | reverse complement strand
GTCTGCTGGCTGATCTTCTGGTGCGGCGCGGGCTTGTAGCGGATGAACAGCTCCTTCGGCGTGCCTTCCTCGAAATACAGAATGCGCGACTTCTCCGGGATGCAGAAGTATTCCTTGTTCATGATGATGCCGCCGAACGTGAACCGCTTCAGATACGTCGCGTTGCGGTCCGTGTAGGCGCAGGTGAAGACGCGGTCGCGCTCCGGCAGCGCGCAGTAGAAGAGGTCCGGTCCCACGAAGAATTTCTCCTGAAGCTCGGTGGCCTTGTAATGGCCGTCCTTGAAGAGGAGCAGGAGCTTGTCGAACTTCGTGCATTCCAGCTTGAACTCTTCGCCCGACACCTTGTAGCCCACGTAGCCGGTGCCGCGATCATACGCGACCTTGAACGCCTTGAACGCGACTTCCTTCGCCTCGACCTCCTCGTAACGGCTGCTGCGGGTCAGGCGCGGATAGAGCGGGCCATACTTCGCGAGCAGGGCTTCGAGCCGGCCAATCACATACTTGGTGAGGTTCTTGAGATTCTTCCGCGTTTCTTCCAGCTCCGCCTTCACGCGGTCCATTTCCTCGCGGTGCTTGTTGATGTCGAAAAGCGAAATGCGGCGGATGCGGACTTCGAGCAGCGTCGGCACGTCGGATTCGGCGAGGTCGCGATACATCTCCTTGCGGAAGGGCTTGAAGCCCTCGACCACCGCGTCATGCACGGACTCCGCCGTCTTGCATTGCTCGATCTTTTTGTAGATGCGGTTCTCGATGAAGATGCGGACGAGCGTCTTGAAGTGCAGTTCGTCCTGGAGCTTGCCTTCCTTCAGCTCCAGCTCGCGCTTGTTCAACTCGACGAGCCGCGCCGTGGTCTCCTGCAGAACTTCGGTCACGGTCATCTCGACCGGGCGGTTGTTCTTAATGACGATGATGCGGCTGGTGATGCTGATCTCGCAGTCGGTGAAGGCGTAGAGCGCGTCCACCAGCTTCTCCGCGCTGACGCCGCTGGGCGTGCGGATCTCGATCTCGACTTCCTCGGACGTGAAGTCGTTGATCGACTTGACCTTGATCTTGCCCTTGCGCGACGCGTCCTCGATGGAGGCGATGAGTGATTCCGTGGTGGTGGTCGGCGGGATCTCCTTGATGACGACGGTGCATTCGTCCTTCACCTTGATCTTCGCGCGCACCTTGATGCTGCCTTTGCCGTCCCCATATTCGCGGGCATCCATGAGTCCGCCGGTGACGAAGTCCGGCAGGCACTTGAACGACTGTTTCTTGAGAATCGCGATCTGCGCCTCCAGCAGCTCGGGGAAGTTATGCGGCAGAATGCGCGAGGACATGCCGACGGCGATGCCTTCCGTGCCGAGCATGAGCAGCACCGGGAGCTTCGCGGGCAGTGTGATCGGTTCCTTGTTGCGGCCGTCGTAGCTGGGGATGAACTCGGTCAGCTCATCGTTGAAGATTTCGTTCCGCGCCAGCTCCGTGAGCCGGCACTCGATGTAACGGGACGCTGCCGCCGGGTCGCCGGTAAAGATGTTGCCGTAGTTCCCCTGGCCCTCGATGAGGTAACGCTTGTTCGTCAGCACCACGAGCGCGTCGCTGATGGAGGCGTCGCCGTGCGGATGATACTGCATCGCGTGACCGACGATGTTCGCGACCTTGATGAAGCGGCCGTCATCCTTTTCCTTGAGCGCCCACATGATGCGGCGTTGGACGGGCTTCAGGCCGTCCGCGAGGTTCGGGATGGCGCGGTCGCGAATGACGTAGGAGGCGTATTGAAGGAAGCTCGTATCGACGCGGCGATGGAGCGGGAGATCGATTTTGCCCGGCGCGAACGGAATGTGCGCGACCACGGCCAGCTCTTCGGCGAGGACGTGCGTTTGCTCGGCACCGCCGCTCGCAGCGTCGCCGGATTTCTTCGGCGTCATCCCGCGTGGCGCAGGAGGCGTCAGTTCGGACCCATTGTCGTTCCCGTTCGATGTCGATTCACTCATGGCTTAACTCACAGAATTGAACTTAAAAAACTTAAAAAATGCGGTGGCGGATGGGCGGAGGCTTGGTTCCGCTTTGAACGTCCACTGCGTCATTACGCTCGGAATGACGGGCAGACGGATGCGCCGTCGAGCGCGAATGAAATAGCCTGAACGTCCCGCGTCGAAAAGGAAAAGCTTTCCGGTTCTTTCGTCGCCGCCCGTTGCTTTTCCCTTTCCTGAGTTTCGCGGTTCCGGCTTAAATCGCGGCGCATGATCATCGCCCGTTCACCTTTGCGCATCAGCCTCGGCGGCGGCGGCACGGATTTGCCGTCCTACTACGAACGCTTCGGCGGCTTTCTCATCACCGCCGCCATCGACAAATACGTCTACATCACGCTGCACGAGACATTCATCCCCGAGCTCATCATCAAGTACTCGAAGCTCGAACGCGTCTCGAAGGTGGAGGACATTGAGCATCCGATCATCCGCGAGGCGTTGAAGCTCGTGGGCCTGGAGGCGGCTTACTTCGAGCTGACCAGCATGGCGGACATTCCGGCGGGCACCGGCCTGGGCAGTTCCGGCAGCTTCACCACGGCGCTGCTGCGGGCGCTCCATGCGTACAAGAAGAACCTGGTGCCGAACACCGACATCGCCGCGCAGGCGTGCGACATCGAGATCAACCGGCTCAAAGAACCCGTCGGCAAGCAGGACCAGTACATCGCGGCGCTCGGCGGCATCACCTGTTTCAACTTCAACAAGGACGGATCGGTGGAAGCCTGGCCGGCGAAGGTGTCGGAGGAGACACGTTACACGCTCGAAGACAATCTGGTGATCTTCTTCACCGGCTACAGTCGCAGCGCCGGGACGATTCTCAAGGATCAGAACGAGAAGTCGAAGCAGGATGACCAGGCGATGCTGGAGAATCTGCATCACACGAAGGAGATCGGTTACGCGAGCCAGCGCGCCCTGGAGAGCGGGAACCTGCGCGATTTCGCCGGGCTCATGGACCAGCATTGGCAGAGAAAGAAGGCGCGCAGCGGCGGCATGAGCAATCCTAAGATCAACGAATGGTATGACCTCGCGATGGCGAACGGCGCGATCGGCGGCAAGCTGATCGGCGCGGGCGGCGGAGGCTTCCTGATGTTCTACGCGGAGGAGGACAAGTCGAAGCTGCGCCATGTGATGCGGCAGGCGGGTTTGAAGGAGGTAAGGTTCCGCTTTGATTTCGAGGGAACCAAGCTGGTGACGTCGTGAAGGCTTCGAGCGCCATGGGCAAAACACCAAAAGCCAAGATCCAAAATCCAGGTAAACTCCAAGATCCAGGATCCAAGGCGCGACAGTCGCGGATGAGTTTGGCGTTTGTGAGTTGGAGCTTCGTTGGATTTTGGATTTTGGGATTTGGAGCTTCCCGCCATGCCTGAGTCTTCACTTCCCACCGTTGCGATTCTGGCGGGCGGTCTCGCGACGCGCCTGCGTCCCATTACTGAGAAAGTGCCGAAGGTTCTCGTGCCGGTGGCGGGCAAGCCGTTCCTCGAACACCAGCTTGCGCTCCTCCGCCGGCAGGGAATCCAGCGCGCCGTGCTTTGTCTCGGGCATCTGGGCGAGATGGTGCAGCGCGATTTCGGCGATGGCTCGGCGCACGGCGTGGCGCTGGAGTATTCGTTCGATGGCCCGGTGTTGCTCGGTACGGGCGGGGCGCTGAAGCGCGCGCTGCCGCTGCTCGGTGAGAAGTTCTTTGTCCTCTACGGTGATTCCTATCTTCCCATCGACTTCAAGCCTGTTGCGGAGTTTTTTGAACGCAGCGGACGCGCGGGCTTGATGACGGTGTATCAGAACGAAGGTCGCTATGACACGAGCAACGTCGTCTTCGGCGACGGCGAGATCATGGTCTATGACAAGAAGAACAAGCTCCCGGAGATGCGCCACATCGATTACGGCCTGAGTTTGTTCAAGGCGTCGGCGTTTGAGGAATGGCCGGGTGACAAGGCGTTTGACCTCGCGGACGTGATGCAGCGTCTCGTCGCACGGAAACAACTGGCGGGCTTCGAGGTGAAGGAACGTTTTTACGAGATTGGTTCACACGCCGGGTTGGCGGAGCTGGAGGCGTTGCTGGGCGGTGACGTGCCTGGGCGATGACCGTGGTCGGTCGGAGGGAAAGACAGCGTATCTGCTTGGGGATCACAGGGTGCGCCGGTCGCTGCTGAAGCTGGCGACGAGCTTTGCCGATGTTGCTCATGTATGAAAAACCTATCGTTTGTCTGGAAGCCAGTTCTCGTCCTCCTCTTCGTGACGTTCTCCCTGAGCGCGTTTGCCGGGGACAAGTGTTGCAAGAAGAAGAAAAAGACTTCCGAGACCCAAACTCCGCCCACAACCGTGGAGCCGGGCAAGCCGTCGAAGTGACTCGGACATCCGGTTGAAAACAAAGAAAACGCCCCGCGGCTTGCGGGGCGTTTCTATTTCCAAATGATGGCGAAGCTCAGGCGCTGGCCAGTTCCTCGTTCGTAGCCACGTTGTAGATCTTGAACTGCTCAGCATGCATCGAGGGCTCGGGACGGAAGAGCAACCGGCCGAAGTAGCGCTTCTCGATCTCGGTCAGCAGCTTCTCGTCCTCCGTACGGAGACGTTGGAGGACGGCGGGATGCACGGCGATGCGAAGCTGGAAGTCCGATTCGTCACGCGGACGTTTCTTCAGGATCTCGTTCAGCTTGCGCTGGATCTCCACGCTCATGGTCTCGGGACTCTTCACCTTTCCCTTGCCTTTGCAATAAGGGCAATCGTCATACACCGCCGCACGCACGCTCTCGCTGTGGCGCTGACGGGTCATCTCCATCAACCCAAGCTGTGAGATGGGCAGGATGTGTGTCTTCGCCTTGTCGCGACGCAGTCCATCGCGCATTTTCGTGTAAACCTGCTGCTGGTCACGACGGGACTTCATGTCGATGAAATCGAGCACGATCAAACCGCCCATGTTTCGCAGGCGGAGCTGGCGGCAGATTTCCTCGGCGGACTCCAGGTTCACCTTGAGGATGGTGGATTCCTGATCCTTGCTGCTCTTGTGGCGGCCGGTGTTGACGTCGATGGCGACCAGCGCCTCCGTCTCGTCCACGACGATGTAACCGCCGCCCTTCAGATGGACCTGCCGGCTGAAGGTGGACTCCAGCTGGCGCGTGATGCCGAAGCGGTCGAAGATGGGTTGATGATCAGAATACAACTTCACCTTGTCCGCCGAGCGACGTGAGATCTTGGTGATCATGGCGCGCATCCGGTCATAAGCCTGCGAGCTGTCCACGACGATTCGTTCCACGTCCTCGGTGAGGAAGTCGCGAACCGTGCGCTCGATCAAATCCGGCTCCTGGAAGACGCACGTGGCGTTCGGCTGCTTCTTGATCTTGTCCTGAATCTGGCTCCATTCCTCCAGCAGGAGCGCGAGGTCGCGGACGAAGTAACGCAACTGCTGGCCTTCGCCAACCGTGCGCATGATGACGCCCATCCCGTCCGGGATCGTCAACTGCCGGAGAATCTTCTTCAAACGCTGGCGCTCTTCCTGATTCTCAATCTTGCGCGAGATGCCGCTCTGGTCCGAGTTCGGGAGCAGCACGAGATAACGGCCGGGCAGGACGAGGTTGGTCGTGACGCGCGGTCCCTTGGTGCCGATCGGACCTTTGGTGACTTGAACGATGATGTCAGCGCCGGGCGGATAGAGTCGCGGGATGTCTTTCTGCGTGATCTTAGGCTTCTCGCGACGACGACCGCCCTCGCGTTCGACGACTTCCACGCCGCTGTCGAAATTGCTCGGAACGATGT
Source organism: Pedosphaera parvula Ellin514 (assembly GCA_945872975.1). Lineage (GTDB taxonomy): Bacteria > Verrucomicrobiota > Verrucomicrobiia > Limisphaerales > JADJPG01 > JADJPG01. Next base: position 8,757 of record CAMCCU010000081.1, on the reverse strand, counting down.
CCCAGTAGTGGAGGAACGCGTTCTTCTCGAAGCCGATGTCAACGAACGCCGCCTTCAAACCGTCCTCAAGATTCCGCATCTTGCCTTTGAAAATGCTGCCCACGAGACGTTCCTCGGAGGTTCGCTCGATCGTGAATTCTTCCAGGCGCCCTTCCTCGGAAACGGCGACGCGCGTCTCGAGCGCCTCGGCATTGATGATGACTTCCTTGTGCGTCTTTTTCACCGGGCGGATCAGGCGCTGCACTTTCTTGATGACCTTGGCGGCCGTGGCTTTGATCGCTTCGAACAGCGTCTTTGGCTTCTCCGCCACATGCACGGGAGTGTAAAGCTCTTCGGCGACCTCTGCCGGAGTTTCGAGATGGGGCTCGCGGAACTGGCGATTGCCCGGAGCCTCGCCATCCTCCGAGGTGTCCGTCGGCACGCCTTCTGGTGGGAGGCCGGCGGCAACGTTCTCAGCCCTCTCGATCTCTTTCTGATAACGCGAGCGCTCGAAAAGCGGTTCGCCCGACAATGCGGGTTTGTCCCCGACGGCGTCAGCGCGAGCCTGCTGGGCATCGCGGTCCTGGCTTTTGCTGGCGGGCTTGGGGGCACCGCCGCCACCACCGCTGGGTCGGAAGCGCATTCCGCCGCGGCGGCGACGACTGAAGTTTTTTTGTTCACTCATATTTTTAAGACCTTCTATGGATATACACGTTTTGCAAAATGCCTGCGGCGATCAACGAGCAGAGCACTGAAGACCCGCCATAACTTAGCAGCGGCAGTGGCACCCCCGTCACGGGCATCAAGCGAATGTTCATGCCGATATTGATGAAGACATGGCTGAAGAGCATGGCTACCACGCCCACAGCCAGCAATTTGCCCAGGCGATCGCGCGCCTGGCCGGCAATTCGTATGCCGGTAAACAGCAACACAGAGTACAGCGCGACGACCGTCACGCTCCCCATGAATCCTTTCTCCTCGGCAATGACGGAGAAAATGAAATCGTTATGCGCAACCGCGCGGGGCAGGTAGCCCAGCGCGTTTTGCGTCCCCTCGCGCCAGCCCTTGCCCATCAACCCGCCGGAGCCGACGGAGATGAGCGCCTGGTCCACGTTGTAGGAATAGTTTCGCTGTGTCCGCCGCGCCTCGGCCTTCTGGGCGAGAGTCGAGTTGGCGGAGGCGCCATCAATCCCAAAGTAAGTCAGCAGTCGGCGTTTCTGGTAATCCTCCAGCTTGAGCTGCCATTGCGGCGGGGCAAACAACACGTCGATCAGGATGAGCGCGACGAGAATGCCCGACGCCCCGACCAGCGTGTTGATGTAACGTGGCGGCACACCGGCGACAAACAGCATCGTGAGGCCGACCGGCAGCAGGATGAGCGCGGAACCCAGGTCCGGCTCCTTCATGATGAGGAGGAATGGAAGCGCGATCATCCCAATCGCCTTCCAGAAGACGCGCATCAGCTTCAACTCGTCGAGCGGGCGGCTAAGAAAATTGCCCATTGCCAGGATGAACGAGAGCTTGGCGAACTCTGATGGTTGAAACTGCAAGACGCCCAGATCGATCCAGCGCCGTGCGCCGAAACGATCCACGCCGATGATCGGCACGGCGATCAGGCACAGGATGGTGATGACGTAGGCTATCAGGGACCAGCGCGCGAGAATCCTGTAATCGACCAGGCACAGCGTCGCCATCGCCACGCCGCCGATGATGTACCAGAAGATTTGCCGCACCCACGCCTGATTGTACCACGGAGCGAGTGCCGCAGACTCGTTGGCCATCGTGGCGCTGTAAACGAAGAGCGTGCCGACGATCATCAGGCCGAGGATGGCGATGATCATGAGCCAATCGACTTTCGGCTGACGGTGCTCGTTTACGGGAAAGGAAATCATGGAGTGTTCAGCGCCACGGCGGAGCGTCCTTCCATTTCGAGCTTCTGGATGGCCCGGTAAATCTTGGCAGCCACCGGCGCGCAGGTGCCGCCGCCGGATGCGCCTTCCTCGACCATCACTACTACGACCCAACGCGGATTCTCAAACGGCGCGCACGAGGCGAACCAGGTGGTGTGTCCGACGATTTGGCCACGAGGGTTGGTGATCTGGGCGGTGCCGGTCTTGCCGCCGATCTTCATGCCCGCCACGAGGGCCGCCTTGCCGGTGCCGCCTTCCTCAACGTCGGCGAGCATGGCTTCGCGGGTAGTGATAAGGGTGCGCTCGCTCACGCCCAAATTGTTGCGAGGTGGCTTGGTCGGAAACTCAATGATGGTCTCTCCGCTGTTCGGATCGGCTGGTTCAATGCGCTGCACCAAACGCGGCCAGAGCACTTTTCCTCCGTTGGCGATGGAGGAGATCATGACGGCCATTTGCAACGGCGTGACGCTAAGGCGGCCCTGCCCAATGCAGATGTAGGCTGTATCCGGCGCGATCCAACCGCGCCGAACTTCTGCAAGTTTTGGCAAATCGCCGCCCGTCTCCTGGCTGCTCAGCAAGCCCGTCCTCTCGCCGAGATGCAGTCGCTGGCCGAGGCGAATGATGGACTCGATACCGGCCTTCATGCCGTTGGTGATGAAGTAGGTGTTGCTCGATTTGATGAACGCCTTATGAAAGTCGTAGTCACCCGCTGGCGCGAGGTCATCGATCGGTTTGTTGCGTCCAGGGACACGGATAAAGCCCGGGTTGTATATCTTCTGTTCCGGATCGAATCCGGGGATTTCCAGCGCGGCCAGCCCTGTGACGACTTTGAAGATCGATCCCGGCGCATATTTTTCCTGCATGGCGCGGTTGATCTGTGGCTTGAGCTTCTCGTCGCTCAAGCGCCTCCACTCTTCCGTGGTGATGCGGGGGATGAAGAGATTGGGATCAAACGAGGGCGATGAGGCCAGCGCCAGGACATCGCCCGTGTGCGGGTCCATGACGACTGCCGCGCCCCGGACGCTGCCGGCCATGGCGGATTGCAACGCGCCTTCCGCCGCCTGTTGAATGGCGGCGTCGATGGTGAGTACCACGTTCTTGCCGGGCTCGGCGGCCATCCAGACATTCTCGGACTGACGATAGCCCAGGCTGTTGACGAGCACGGATTTCACGCCGGCCTTGCCCCGCAGCTCGGCGTCGAACTCGCCTTCGATGCCGACATGGCCGCGATAGTCTGGAAGCCGGAAGTTAAAGTCGGCGACTTCGCCTTCGAGGGAGCGGTTGTCGCGCACGAGATAGCCGAGCACGTGAGCGGCGAGGTTGGTGCCGGGATAGTAGCGAGTGGGCTGGATCTCGAGATCGATGCCGGGCGGATTGGCGGAGCCTTCGAGCAACCGGGCGATCTGCTGCTGGTCTAGATTCACCAGCACGGGCAGGGGCAGGGCGAGCTGGTTGGTGTAGTGCTTCATGAAGTCCCCGAACGTGAACGGAACGGGCTGCTGAAGAATGGTCGAGACTTGTTGAACGATGTTGCTGGCGACGCGGTAGCGGACCTGTGCTTCCAGCGCGCGGCGTTGGGGGATTGTCTGTTTGGGATACTGCTTCTTGACGGGATTAAATCCGAGCCAGCGCTTCCAGAAGGGCAGCGAGTTCGTGACCCACTGCGGCTGCCGGCTGCGGGCGTATTCCGCGCGGAACTCTTCGCGCAACTCGTCGAGGTAGAGGCTGACGTTGTAGCTGGGCCGGTTCTCAGCGATAGCGACGCCCTGCCGATCCAGAATCTTGCCGCGAATGGCCGGGATGCGAACCGTGCGAAACGATTGCGACTTCTGGTTCTCCGTGTAGTGACGGTAGGAAATGATCTGCACCCACCAGAGGCCAGCGACAAGAATCCCGATACCCAGCAGAACCGCGAGCGTCAGCGCCCGCAGGTAGGGGTCGTTCTTCTTGAGTTGGTCGAAAACGATCATTGCGCAAAACTCCAAGATCCAAGATCTAAACTCCAAAAAAATCCCAAGATCAAAGCTCCAAAGACCTGGCCGCGGAAGCAGGCGGGCGACAGGGAATCCACAGCCCGCGCTCCCGCCTTGCAGCTTGCGGCTTGGAGCTCATTTGGAGTTTGGAGTTTGGAGTTTGGAGTTTTCATCATCTTCCCCGCTTGATCTGGCGGTCGGAACGGAAGCTGGTTTCGTTGAGCGGACGATAGCTGAAGGTCTCGCCAATATGTTCGAACGCAAAGAACCACAGCGGAGTCACCGCTCCGCCGATGACGCTCATGGCAATCCATTGCCAGAGGGAGAACCAGCCTAGTAATGGCTGGACCTGGGTGTTCATCAACAGGACCAGGGTCAGCAGCGGTGCCGCCGCCGTCGCGCCCGCGCCGAGAATGAATTGCGCGAACGGCTGCTGACGCAGGATCAACTCGCGAAATTGATGAATCACCAGCCCGACAAGGAACAGCGGCAGCAGGCTGACGCCCAGTGGATTTGCAGAGAGCGAATCCATCCAAAGCCCGCCGCACATCGCAACGATGGTGAAGTTCAGCACGCCGCCACTGAGGGCGGCATAGACGACGAGGCTCGGGATCAGATCCAACTGCACGCCGAGAAGATGGCGAAACTCGTTGATGGTCGCCTGCGCGAAGACCGCAAGATAGGCGACAACAAGAATCGTGATGGTGTTGAACCAGTTCATCGGGGGAATGGCGAATGGCGAATCGCAAGAGACGGGCGGGAGCACTTGCAGAATTCGAGAGCCGAAATCGCCGTTGGCGCGTAAATCGTAAATCGTAAATCGTAAATCATAACTCGTCAGGGCATCAGGACGAAAACCTCTTCCAGCCGGTTCATGTTCACCGCCAGCCGCACCTGGGCTTCCTTATACAGGCCGTAGCCCATGCTGCGAAAGTCGGCGATCTGCCCGACCACGATTCCTTTCGGGAAGACCCCGCCCATGCCGCTGGTGACGACAATCTGGCCTGGGATCAACTTGCTGTTTCGCGAGAGGTAGCTCAGGTCCACCAGCGCATGGTCAAGCGGGCTGGAGGATGCGGGTGCGATCACGCCTTGCTCGCGGCTCTTGTCTTCTCCCACCAGCACTGAGACACGGCAATCCGGATCGCCTACGAGCACGACTTGCGATTGGGCATAGCTGACCCCTGAGACCCGACCGACGAGACCTTCCGGGGTTACCACTGCCGCATTGGTCAACACGCCGTCGCGCGAGCCGCGATCGATGGTGATGGTCTTCCACCAGTTGACCGGATCCCGCGCAACGACGCGGGCCATCTTCGGCTTGAATGGATACTGCCGCTGGATGTTGAAGTAATCGCGGAGCCGCTCGTTCTCACGCTTCCATTCTTCCGCCTGTCGGAAGTAAAGCTGGGAGAGTTGGTTGGTCTTGTGCTGCCACTGCAATTGCCGGATGAGCTCCCGGCGGGAGAGGAGCGAGTAGCTGGAATTCTCCGCGAAGTCTCCGAGGGATCCGGCCATTCCAAAGAGGGGAAGAAAGACGCCGCCGATCGCGAGCTTCAAGTTCCCCGCCGCCCGGGTGGGCAGCTTGATCAGGGCGAAGGTGAATAAAATCACCACGCCCAGCGCTATATAATGCGGCCGTTTTAACATCGATTCACCCGTATCCCGGCTCAATAGGAGCCGGAGCAGAATTGCTCCAACCGGAGCAAGCTCACTGCATGAACTCTAGAGCCATTGTGCTACGGCTCTCTCGTTCAGACTTGGGCGAACGCTAGGCGCGGGTGCCAGTACTGCTTGTAACCCGCTTGAGGAATTGAAGCTCTTGCAACACGCGGCCAGTTCCCATGGCCACGGCGGTGAGGGGGTCATCAGCGATGTGGACCGGCAACCCGGTCTCCTCTGCCACCAATCGATCGATACCCCTCAACAATGCTCCACCGCCGGCCATCACGATTCCTCGATCGACAAGGTCGGCCGAGAGTTCGGGAGGGCAACGTTCGAGCGTGATGCGGACAGACTCCAAAATACTTGAAAGCGGTTCCTGCAAGGCCTCGCGAATCTCCTCCGATCGTATTGCCAACGTCTTGGGCAATCCGGCGGACAAATCGCGACCCTTCACTTCCATCGTCAATTCCTGCTCCAGCGGGAAGGCAGATCCAATCCGGATCTTGATTTCCTCCGCTGTGCGTTCGCCAATCATCAAGTTGTAGGCCCGCTTCATGTGCGCAACGATCGTTTCGTCAAATTCGTCCCCGCCCACCCTCAGGCTGCGGCTGAAGACGATGCCAGCGAGGGAGATGATTGCGATTTCGCAAGTTCCTCCGCCGATATCAACGATCATATTGCCCGCCGGTTCATGAACCGGCAGACCGACGCCGATGGCGGATGCCATCGGTTGTTCAATAAGGTAAACCTCGCGCGCACCCGCATGGGTGGCCGAGTCTTTGACGGCCCGTTTTTCCACTTCCGTAATGCCACTCGGCACTGCAACCACCACGCGGGGGGCGATGAGCTTACGATGATGCACTTTCTGGATGAAATGCCGGAGCATTGCCTCAGTGATTTCAAAATCGGCAATAACACCGTCTTTCATGGGCCGGATGGCCACGATATTTCCAGGAGTGCGGCCCAACATTCTCTTGGCCTCTTCGCCGACAGCCAGAACATTGGTAGTCCCTGCTTGGATGGCTACAACGGAAGGCTCACGCAAAACAATGCCTTGATCGCGGACGTAAACAAGTGAGTTAGCAGTCCCCAGATCAATGCCAATGTCGTTGGAAAACAGGCTTTTAACTTGCGCAAACATGAGTTGTGCCTAGCACGAGGCTCAAGGTATGAGGCAGGAAGGAACGAGGTCAAGAGATTAACTGCAAGGAGTGAAATGAGGGAACCTTTGGAGTCAAAGAAAGTGAACAAGTTGGTGCCAGAGGCAGGAATTGAACCTGCGACCAAAGGCTTATGAGTCCTCTGCTCTACCCCTGAGCTACTCTGGCGCAACTTTTTAACATTCAGTTTTGAATGAAAAACGGCACGCGGCGATTATTAAGATTGTCACCCGTTTGGGTAACCCTCTGCTTCAGACTGCTCCCAAGCACTCTGAATGCATCAGGGGAAGCCGGGTAATCCGGCCATCCACAAGGTCAGCGAAAATCTCTATCAACACGCACCGGGAAAATATTACGCATTGCCGAAACGTGGAGGCAAGCAATTCCGACGGAGCTGCCGCGTTGTTTTCAAAACATTCCTCATTTGAAAAATATGCGGCAGGTGAAGTTGGGTGTGATCAGAAGTGGCGGTTAGAAGAGGAAAGGTGGAACTCGTCGCGCTGCGACGAGTAGCGCCGCGTCCAGCGGCGCAACGAACTTGAGGCTGCCCGGCGCAATCAACCGCTTCACCACCCGCTGAACACGGGTGGAATTGTCGCAGCGCGACGTTGCTCTCTTGCCAGCGATGCCGGTGCATCAACGAGTTGCAGTGCGACAGTGCGGTGAGTGCCAGCAAGTGTGCCAGTGACGATGCTGCTCCGGCAGTGCTCGGTTATCTGGACAGCGAACCGGTCAACGCCCGCTCGCCGAGCACGGTCTACAAGTTTCGAAAATTCGCCTGACGAAACAAGGCATCCTTCACGGCGGGAGCGTTGGTCGTGATGGCTTTGTTGATGGGAGCGATCGTCAGCACCTGGCTGGCCGTGAGAGAATCGAGAGCCAAAACGGAAGCGGTCCTTTCCAAGAACCAATCTGTGGAAGCGCAACGCGCGGCGGAAAAGGCCGAGAAATCCGAACGAGAGGCCCGATTGCAGGCAGACGCCGAACGCACCGAAGCCACTCACAACCTGTACCTGGCCAACATGACCCTGGCTCAACAAGCTTGGGACGAAAATTATTTCGGCCGGTTGCGGCAAGTGTTGGAGGATATCAAGGAGTCTCCCTATCGCGGGTTTGAATGGTATTACTGGTAACAGCAAACCCACTTGGCCTTGAAGACACTTCGAGGCCATCTGGGTGCAGTGACGGCTGTGGCTGATTCGCCGGACGGCCAACGTATTTGCACTGGGAGCACAGATGGGACGGCTAAAATTTGGGGTGTTGCCAACGGTCGTGAGTTGCTTTTACTTAAGGGGCACAGCGGCTGGGTCAACGCCATCCTGCAAAACCCTTTTCACGGGGTGCAGCGTCCACGCAGCGGAGCCAATGAAGGAAAAACTCCCGTGCTCTCCGACGTTCAGGCCCGGCAGCTCGTGCAAGCCCCGCACGCCGACACGCTCAAAGGCAAACGCGACTGCGCCATCCTCGCCGTCCTCCTCTACCACGCCCTGCGCCGCGCCGAACTGTGCAGCCTGCGCGTCAAGGACTACGCCGAACGACGCCGCATCAAAGATCTGCGTGTCCACGGCAAGGGCGGAAAGATCCGTTACGTGCCAGTGCATCCGGCGGCGGCGCGACAACTGGAGGAATACCTCGACGCAGCAGGTTATCGCGCCGAGCCGAATGGCTCACTCTTCCGATGTCTCCGTCGCCGATGAAATCAGAAGGCCGTTGGGCTCTTGCCCGGATCCGTCTATCGCAACGTTGTCATGCACTGCGCCAAGAAGCTCGGCATCTTCATGGAACTCCTGGGACCGAACGCGCTGCGCGCGACCGCCGCCACCAACGCCCTCGACCACGGAGCGACATCGCCAAGGTTCAGGAATGGCTCGGACACTCGAACATCTCCACCACGCGCCTCTACGACCGGCGGAAGACACGCCCCGAAGACTCCCCCACCTTCAAAGTCGAATACTGAGGACCACCGAACGCGACACCATCATTACGGACGCTCGATCCCCCGAAAGGCTCCGCGAAGCGGTTTAGTTCAAGAAAGCCCTATCGGTTCCAAGGGGACTTAACCTCCCGAAA